>JBEIDC010000002.1:0-106563 GCA_040383665.1 Caulobacter sp. | reverse complement strand
TCGCCATGGACACCACCGAGGGCCTGACCAGCGGCCAGCCGGTGGCCGACACCCGCGCCGGCATCCGCGTTCAGGTCGGTCCGGCCACGCTCGGCCGCATCATGAACGTCATCGGCGAGCCGATCGACGAAGCCGGCCCGATCGACACCCCGACCTACAACGTCATCCACCGCGAGGCACCCAGCTTCGAGGAGCAGTCGACCTCGGCCGAAGTGCTGGTCACGGGGATCAAGGTCATCGACCTGATGTGCCCCTACACCAAGGGCGGCAAGATCGGCCTGTTCGGCGGCGCCGGCGTCGGCAAGACCGTGACGATGCAGGAACTGATCAACAACATCGCCAAGGCCTACGGCGGCTACTCGGTGCTGGCCGGCGTGGGTGAGCGCACCCGCGAAGGCAACGACCTGTACCACGAGATGATCGAGTCCAACGTCAACGTGGACCCGAAGGAAAACAACGGCTCGACCGTCGGCTCCAAGTGCGCCCTGGTCTACGGCCAGATGAACGAGCCTCCCGGCGCCCGCGCCCGCGTCGCGCTGACCGGCCTGACCCAGGCGGAGTACTTCCGCGACGTGGAAGGCAAGGACGTGCTGCTGTTCGTCGACAACATCTTCCGCTTCACCCAGGCCGGCGCCGAAGTGTCGGCGCTGCTGGGCCGCATCCCGTCGGCCGTGGGCTATCAGCCCACCCTGGCCACCGAGATGGGCAACCTGCAGGAGCGCATCACCTCGACCAACAAGGGTTCGATCACCTCGGTCCAGGCCATCTACGTTCCCGCCGACGACCTGACCGACCCGGCGCCCGCCGCCTCGTTCGCCCACCTTGACGCCACCACCGTGCTGAGCCGCGACATCGCCGCCCAGGCCATCTTCCCGGCCGTTGACCCGCTCGACTCCACCAGCCGGATCATGGACCCGCTGGTGATCGGCGAGGAGCACTACCGCGTCGCCCGCCAGACCCAGGAAGTCCTGCAGCAGTACAAGCAGCTGAAGGACATCATCGCCATCCTGGGCATGGACGAGCTGTCGGAAGAGGACAAGCTGACCGTGGCCCGCGCCCGCAAGATCCAGCGCTTCCTGAGCCAGCCGTTCCACGTCGCCGAGCAGTTCACCAACACGCCCGGCGCCTTCGTCGAGCTGAAGGACACCATCCGCTCGTTCAAGGCCATCTGCGAAGGCGAGTACGACCACCTGCCGGAAGGCGCCTTCTACATGGTCGGCACGATCGAGGAAGCCGTGGCCAAGGCCGAGAAGATGGCCATGGAAGCCGCCTGATGGCCGACAAGCTCCACTTCTCGCTGGTCGCGCCGGAGCGCGAGGTGTTCTCGGGGGAGGTCGACCGTGTCGACGCCCCGGGCGCCGAGGGCGACTTCGGCGTTCTGGCCGGCCATGCGCCGTTCATGACCGCGCTGCGCGAGGGCGTGGTGACGGTCGTCAACGGCTCGCAGACCCGGGCCTTCCAGATCCACGGCGGCTTCGCCGACGTGACTGCCCAGGGCTTGACCATTCTGGCCGAACACGCGGTCGAAGCCTCGGTCTGACTTCATCCTGCCGTAAAGCCGCGTCAAGACGTCTTGCGAGGGAACACCGGGCGGTCTTTAGTGCCGCTCGACAGCATTAGGGATGAGATGAACATGCGTAGCCCCGCGCTTCTGGGTCTGACCATCACGGCGCTCTTCGCCACGGGCGCCTTCGCCCAGGACACCGCGCCAGCCTCGGCTCCGGCCCCGGCCGCGGCGCCCACCGACGTGACCTCGCTGGCCGTGCTCGATGTCCTGAGCCGCGTCTGCGCCCAGAGCGTGCGCGGCGGCGACATGAAGGCCCTGGCCACCGCGGCCGGCTTCAAGCTGAGGCGTGACCTCTGGGTCAAGCAGTACGCCAAGGGCTACCAGATCTCGATCTCCCCTCCCGGCACCAACCCGCAGGTCTGCAGCGTGACGCTCGACCACCCGGTCAACGGCATCACCCCGGTGATCGTGGACGTGCACAACTGGGCCATGGGCAAGGGCTGGGAGCTGTACCGCAACGACCAGATCCTGACCGACATGGACCGCACGACCCGGTCGTGGGAAATGCGCGGCGACACCGAGCTCGAGGCCCTGGTCCTGGTCACGGTCCGCAAGCCGAATGGCGCGCCGCTGTCGAACAAGGCCGACCGGGCCGAGCTGCTCTACAGCCTCTACAAGACCCCGGCCCGGTAAGGTCCGCGAAAACCCGGCCGGGACGACCCGGCCGGCCTCCACCCTCGACGGGGACGACCCTGTCATCACCACAGGAGCGTGGTCATGGCCTGGATCATCCTGCTCGTCGCCGGCCTTTTCGAGGTCGGCTGGGCGGTGGGTCTCAAATACACCGAAGGCTTCACGCGCCTGTGGCCCACGGTCGGCACCGGCGTCAGCATGGTGCTGTCCATGACGTTGCTCGGCCTGGCGCTCAAGACCCTGCCGCTGGGCACGGCCTATGCGGTCTGGACCGGGATCGGGGCCATCGGCACGGCCTTGTTCGGCATACTGGTCCTGAAGGAACCGGCGACCGCGGCGCGCCTCGTCTGCCTGTGCCTGATCGTGGCCGGAATCCTGGGGCTGAAACTGTTTACCCCGTCCGGACCATCGACCTAACGGATCGGCACCGGCGCATCCGGGTCAAGGCGGGGCGGGGCGTCCGGCGCCAGGGCATCCAGCGCCTGAAGGCCGGCAGGGGTGATCACCCAGCCCTCGCGATTGCGTAGCGCCAGACCCAGTTCGGTCAGGGACAGGGCGTCGGAGATGCGAATCCAGTCGACGTCGCCGCCGGCGTGTTTGCGCTCCAGATTGCGCAGCGCCTCGACCTGGCCCTCAGACAGCGTCAGCGCGGCCTCGGCAGGGGTCATTAGGCTCGGTCTCCACGCGCGGAGGCCAGGCGGCGCCCGCCCCACTGCTGTAACAGAGGCCGGCAAACCCGTCCGATAAACTTCAGCCTCGGGAAGCGATCAGGCGGCGGCCTGATCACGGCTGGCCAGCCAGTCAAGGCACAGGGCCGCCGCTTCATCCCAGCCCGGTTCGCCCGGGATCCAGTGGCTCATCCCGGGCAGGGTCTCGAACCGGGCCCCGAGCCTCTGGGCGGTCTGGCGCGCCGTCGCCGGCGGGTGGATCACGTCCTTGCCGCCGGCCAGGACCAGCGCCGGGGCCGCGACGCGGCCGACGGACGTGGTCATGAAGGGGTCCAGCCACCAGTTCAGCGTCTGCCACAGGGCCAGGCCGCTCTCGGGCACCATGCGGGCGAACACGGCGCGACGCTCCTCGCGGGTCATGCGGTCGAGACTGAAGCGCTTGGCCAGGGCGTAGTCGGGGTCGATGGCCTGCAGCCAGAAGGGGCCCAGCGCATAGAGGCTCATCGCACTGACGGCCTCCTCCATGCTGCTGCCGCTGACGCCCCAGGGCGGCGACGGCGCCAGAAGGATCAACGCATTCAGCGGCGCATGGGCGGCGGCCAGCTGGGCGACAAGGCCGCCCATGGAGTGGCCGATCAGGATCGGCGGTTCGGGCAGGGCCTTGCACAGGGCGGCGACATCGCTGGCGTAGTCGCGCATCCCCACGCCCGCGGTCGACCCTCCAGGGCCGTGGCCGCGCAGATCGGGGCTCAGCACAACGTGGCCGGCGGCCTCGAACGGCTCGCGAAAGCGTTCAAAGACCCAGCCGCCACAGAAGGCGCCGTGCACCAGGACGACGGGCGCTGGCATGTTTCCCCTTGCTCGATCCGGCGGCGACGCTGCTTGGCGCCGCCTTGTCCGTTCGGACAGAAGCTTACTTGGATTTCGGCTTCGAAACAGATGCTTTAGGCGACGCGGCCGCCTTGGCCGGAGCCCTGGCCTTTGCCGGAGCCTTTGGAGTCGCCGCCTTGGCGGGCGCGGGCCTGGCCGGCTTCGCGGCCTTCGGCGGGCTGGCGGCGGCGTCAGGCTTGGCGGGCGCCGCCTTCACCTTCGTCGGTGCGGGCCTGGAGGCCGTCTTCGCCGCAGTCGGTTTGGCCGCGGCCTTCGCGGGGACCTTCGCCGCGGTGACGCCCTTGGCGGTCAGCCAGGCCGCGATGTCGGCGATCACCTGGTCGGTGCCCGGCTCATCGACGATCCAGTGGGCGTTGTCTGCGTACTCGCGATAGTCGCCGCCGATGCGGGCGTACTTCTCGCCCACCTTGCGGACGCCGGCGACCGGGGTCGCCCGGTCCCGGCCGCCGCCGATGGTCAGGATCGGGATGGTGATCTTCGTCTCGTCGATGAAGGCGATCCGGTGCGGGTCCCTGTCCGGATAGGCGAGGTCGGCATAGACCCCGCCGCTGTCGTAGACGGTGCCGGCGAAGATGCCCTGGTGCTTGGCGGCCGGGACGCGGTTGAGCACGCCCCAGGAGAAGCCTGTCTTCCAGATCTTGTGGCCCTTGGCCTCGACCTTGCCGCTGAACAGGACATTGGCGAAGGTGAAGGCCTGGGCCAGGGAGGCGGAGCTGACGATGTCGGCCGGCGAGGCCGGGGTCAGCAGCACCGCCGCCCGTCCGGCGCCGCGCTCGGCCACCTTCTGCACGATCAGTCCGCCCATCGAGTGGCCGAACAGGACCGGGGCGACGCCCTCGGCCGCCTCGACCTCGCGGGCCAGCACCTCGACGTCGTCGACATAGTCCTTCAGCCGCAGCGTATGCAGGTCCGCCGGCGGGTTCTCCGCCGTGCGCCTGTCGGGGCGCAGGGTCGGGGTCTGGACCTTCCAGCCCAGGTCACGGAAGGCCGGGGCCAGCCGGGAGTACGCATCGGCCGTGCCGCCTACGCCATGCACCATGATGATTGTGGTCATCGTCGCCTCTGTGAGAACGGGCGGTCCGCGCCTAGGATTCCGCGAACCGCCGGAATGCGGCCACGACCTGTTCATAGGCCGCCCGCTTGAAAGGTACGATCAGTTCGGGGGCTTCGTCGAGCCGCGCCCAACGCCAGCCTTCGAACTCGACCTGATGATGGCCGTCCAGCCGGAACTCCGATTCATCGCCGGTGAACCGGAAGGCGAACCAGACCTGTTTCTGGCCGCGCCAGCGCCCGCCGCGGGCCGCCACCTCCGCCGGGAAGTCATAGACGATCCAGCCCTCGGTCCGCCCCAGCAGGTCCGCCGACCGGGCCCCGGTCTCTTCCTCCAGCTCGCGGCGCGCGGCGTCCAGCAGATCCTCGCCGTCGTCCACCCCGCCCTGCGGAAATTGCCAGTTCCACGGCTCGGGCGTGCGGGCGCGGCGGCCGAGCCAGACCAGGCCCCGGTCGTTGAACAGGACCACGCCGACGTTGGGCCTGTAGTCCGGATGCGGATCGTTCACGACTTGACCAGCGCCGAGGCCGGCGCGAGCTGGAAGCCCCGGTCGGAGAGACCCTGGGCCCAGCGGGCGGCCTCGTCGACGGTGACCGGATAGGCGAAGCCCGAGCCCAGCGCCTGCCCCTTGGAACGGGCGGCGGCCTCCAGCAGGGTCAGCTGGCGGTTGATGGCTTCGGCGGAAAGGTCGTCGTCGATCACGCGGTCGGCGGAGGTGCGCAACGCGCCGGCCGCGCGGCCGGCGCTGCCGTCGTCGATGAAGGCCAGGCCCCGCTGGCGCAGGGCGCCGGTGAAGCCGTTCATCGCCGTCGGCGTCGTCATGAACCGCGAGCCCAGGTAGTTGGTCACGCCGAAATAGCCGGTGGCCCGCGACAGCAGCCACTCCAGCTTGCGGGTCGTCTCGGCGGGCTGGCTGGCGGCCAGCAGGGTCATCGGGCCGGGGTCGTTGGCGGGATAGTCGGTCGGCTCCATCGGCGCTTCCAGCAGCACCTCATGGCCATTGGCCCGCGCCATGTCGATCCAGCCCTGCAGGCCATCCGCATACGGAGCGAACGACAGGGTGACCTCCGGCGGCAGGGTCTCGATGGCCCTGCGGGTCAGGGCGGCGTTGAGGCCCAGGCCCCCGACCACCAGCGCCACCCGGGGCTTGCCGTTGGGCGTGAAGGGGCGGGCATAGGCCTTGGCCGGCGTCTGGCCGCCCGGGCCGATGACCGGAAGCGGGGCGCCGCCTGGTCCGGGCGCGGTCAGGCCGGCCAGCGGGGCGATGGGCAGGGCGCTGACCGCGCCGCCGCCCTCGGCGACTCCGCCGCCGGGCAGGGTGATGACCGCCGAGCCCTCGATGGGGCCGGTGGCGGCGAAGGACATCGGGTCCTCGGAGAGGGAGTAGTAGCCGGTGCTGACCGTGGCCTCGCCGTCGGTCTCCGGGGCCAGGCCCTCGCGCCAGCCCGGCACCTCGACGCCGCTGGCGGCGGCCTGGGCCAGGGAGATGCGCACCACCGGCGCGCCGGCCTTCGGATCGCCGGTGATCATGATCAGCACGGCCAGGGTGGTCAGGAACAGCAGCCCCGCCCCGCCGGCCGAGATGTAGGGATTCTGCACCGCGCCGAGCGCAAGGGCCTGCGCGCGCGCGAGCGGACTCGGCGCGGACTCGGCAACGGGAGGGGCGAGCGGTTTTTTTGAGAACATGGCGAAGCAGGGGAAGTCTAACCCGCCCCAGCCTCGACCGGTATGGTTAATGAAGCGCTATTTCGTCTCGGTCTTCGGCTGAACCTTGCCGTCCACCACGGCGACGCGCGGCTGCGGCTTGGGCAGCTTGGGCGTGGCCGAGACCGAGCCGTTGCGCAGCACGTCGATGGCCCGCTGCAGCTGGAAGTCGCAGCTGATGGTCAGGGTGGCGAGGGTGACCTTCTTGCAGGCCTCCTCGTCGAAGGTCATCGGCGGCGCCTCGGCCGGGGTGTGGGCGCCGCGGCGGGTCTTGCCCTCCTCGGCGTCCAGGGCGTTGCGCAGCATGGCCTCGCTGTACTGGATCGAGCGGGTGGCGATCAGCTCGGCCTGTTCACGGGTGGAGGCCACCTCCAGGTCCGGCTCGATGCCAGTGCGCTGGATCGACTTGCCCGACGGCGTGAAGTAGCGCGCCGTGGTCAGCTTCAGGGCGCCGTCCTCGCCGCCGTTAAGCGGGATGACCTGCTGCACCGAGCCCTTGCCGAAGCTGGTCAGGCCGACGACCTCGGCCCGCTTGCGATCCTGCAGGGCGCCGGCGACGATCTCGGCCGCCGAGGCCGAGCCGCTGTTGACCAGCACCACCACCGGCAGGCCGTTGAGCATGTCCCCCGGGCGGGCGTGATAGCGTTCGATGTCGTCGGCTGCGCGGCCGCGTTGGCTGACCACCTCGCCGCCGTCCAGGAAGATGTCGGAGACGCCGACCGCCTGGTCGAGCAGGCCGCCCGGATTGTTGCGCAGGTCGAAGACCAGGCCCTTCATCCGCGGGTTCTGCTTCTTCAGGCCCTCGATGGCGGCGATGACCTCATCGGTGGCCTTCTCGTTGAAGCCCGACAGGCGCACGTAGCCGAAGTCACCCTCCATACGGGCGGTCACGGTGCGGGGCTTGATGACCTCGCGCACCAGTGTGACGTCGAAGGGGTCGGTCTTCTCGCGGGCGATGGTCAGGGTGACCTTCTCGCCCGGCTTGCCGCGCATCAGCTTGACCGCCTCATTGCTGGGCATGCCGATGACGCTCTCGCCGTTGACGCCGGTGATGTAGTCGCCCGGCTGCAGGCCGGCGCGGGAGGCGGGCGTGCCGTCCATGGGGGCGATGATCTTCACCACCCCGTCCTCGCTGGTGATTTCAATGCCGAGCCCGCCGTACTCGCCGCGGGTCGACTCCTGCATGTCCTCGAAGCTCTCGGGAGCAAGATAGGCCGAGTGGGGGTCGAGCGAGGCGACCATGCCTTCGATCGCCGCCTCGATCAGCTTCTTCTCGTCGACGGGCACCACGTACTGACGCTCGACCTTGTCCAGCACGTCGCCGAACAGTTCGAGCATGTGATAGGCCTGACCCTTGGGCTTGGCGGTGGCCTCGGCCGTCTGGCTCACATAGGCCATCGAGCCGGCGCCCAGGACAAAGGCGCAAGCGCCGATCAGCAGGTTCTTCTTCGTCATCGCCCGTCGGGGCTCCCTAAACGGCGTTACGCGCCGTGACTGATACAAGTTCCACGCAAACCTCGCGCGGAGGCCGGGCCGAAATTAAGGCGTCGCCGCCGAGGCCCGGCTTCCACCCGGAAGCCAGGGCGCCGGATCGACCGGCGTCCCGGAGCGGCGAAGCTCGAGATAGAGCTCTGATCCGGATCGTCCGCCATCGGCGACCCGGCCTACAGGCGTGCCGGTCGCGACCGATTGTCCGGGCGCGACCGAAACCTCGCTCATGCCGCCGAGCACCAGATGGTAGGCCCCCGCCGTCCGCAAGATCAAGATGACGCCCCAGCCGGTCACCGGCCCAGCGAATTCAACCACGCCTTGCGCGGGGCTGGACACCACGGCGCCCGGGCGGGCGGTGAAGGCCAGGCCCTCGGACTTGCCGCCGCCCGGCAGAGCCGCGCCGAAGCGCCGCGCCGCCTGGCCGTCGACCGGACGCCGCAGGGCTCCGGGGCCGCCGTCGCCGCCGGTCAGGCGCGGGAAGCTGTCAACCAGCTGGCCCGGGCTGCCGACGTCGCGGCCGGCCAGCAGCGCGTCGTCGGCGAACCGCTTCTCGATCTCCGACTGCTCTGTCAGCAGCCGCTCGACATCGCCCCGGTGCTGGGCGGCGAGGCTCTCGGCGGTAAAGCGTTCGGCGTCGGCCGCCGCGGCCTGGCGGCGCAGGGCGGCGATCTCGCGCGCCTCCTCGGCATAGACGCGGGCGCGGGCCTCGAGCGTCGGGGTCATGGCGCGGATCAGGATGGCGGCGCGGACCGCATCGCGGGCGTCTTCGGGCCGCACCAGAAGGGCCGGCGGCGGCTGGCGGCGGAACAGCTGCAGCGCGCCCAGCAGCCGGGCCAGCCGGTTGCGATCGCGGCCCAGCTCGGCGGTCAGCGCCGTCTCGCGCACGTTCAGCATCTGCAGCCGCATGCGGGCGCTGGCCACGTCACGGCTGTCCTGGGCCTGGCGCGAGGCCAGCCGCTTGAGCTCGCCGCGCAGGGCCTCGATCTGACGCCGCGCCTCGATGCGGCCGTCGATCGAGCCGGACTGGACGGCGACCATGGCCTGCGATGGCGCACTGGCCGGCTCCTGCGCCACACTGCCTCCGGCGACGCCCGCGAGGGCGAGGACGGCGGGGAGGATCAGGCGGCGGCGCATGGGGAAGCGATAGCTCAGTCGCGGTGGTAAGGCGACCCGCCCAGGATCGTTACGGCGCGATAGACCTGCTCGGCCAGCATCGCCCTGGCCAGCGCATGCGGCCAGGTCTGGGGGCCGAAGGCGAGCTTTTCGTGGGCGGCGGCCAGCACCGAGGGGTCCAGCCCGTCGGCGCCGCCGATCACGAACACCAGCCGCCGCACGCCGTCATCGCGCAGCCGGCCGATGCGACCGGCGAAGTCGCGGGAGGTGCGGACCGTCCCGTGCTCGTCGCAGCAGACGACATGGGCGTCCTTCAGATGAGTCAGGATCACCTCGGCCTCGGGACCCTTGCCGCTCTTGCGCGCCTCGACCTCGACGATCTCGACGGGGCCGAGACCCAGCGCCCGGCCGCTGGCCGTGGCCCGCTCGGCATAGTCCTTGGCCAGCAGGGCTTCAGGGGCCCTGCCGAGACGATGGACGGTGAGGAGGGTGATTTTCATGGCGCGCGGTGCGTCCTTCGACACGGCCCTTCGGGCCTGCTCAGGATGACGTCTTCAGAAGACCATGAATCCACGTCATGCTGAGCAGCGCTGAAGGCGCGTGTCGAAGCACGCAGGGCCTAGTTCGCCGCCGGGGTGATGTGCGCGGAGTCGACCGACCAGATCTTCTCGATGTTGTAGAAGGTCCGGACCTCGGGGCGGAACAGGTGGACGATCACGTCGCCGGCGTCGATCAGCACCCAGTCGCAGTGCGGCAGGCCCTCGACCCGCGCCTTGCCGTGGCCGGTTTCCTTCAGCGCCCGCAGGATGTGGTCGGCCAGTGCGCCGACGTGACGGTGCGAACGGCCGGACGCGACAATCATCGTGTCGGCCATCGGGCTCTTGCCCTTCAGATCGATGAGAACGATGTCCTCGGCCTTGTCGTCGTCCAGCCGGGTCATGATCAGGTCTTCGAGCGATCCCATCTGTCGGGGTTCGTCGGTTGAAGCCCCGGTGTGGGCTTCGTGCGCCACGGGCGCGAACTCGCGGTTCAGCGGAGTGCTCCTTGTTAGCCTCGCAAGCGAGACCTCATAGCACGTCCGTCGGCCGCCGTCAGCGAATCACTTTTCGCCCTTACGGCGCCCCTCGCGAAGGGCCGTTGAGGAAGCGAAGTTGAGCGGGCCGTGCAGGTAGACCCAGGCCGGCGCCGCCTGATCGGGCAGCAAGGCCGCCTGCGCCGCCGGTCGCCGGGCGAAGGCGAAGCGGCGGGCGGTGGGCGAGAAGCGGCTCCTCAGGCTGGCCCAGGGGCGGGAGATCACCGCCACCGGCAGCTCGCGCATGATCTGGGTCCAGCCCCGCCAGCGGTGGAAGGTGGCCAGGCTGTCAGCGCCCATGATCCAGACGAACTTCACGCCCGGAAACCGGGCCTTCAAGGCCCGGACGGTGTCGATCGTATACTGCGAGCCCATCCGGGTCTCGACGTTGGAGACGACCATCCCCCGGTCGCGCGCCTGGCGCCGCACGCCGGCCCTGCGCTCGGCCCGCGGAGCCGTGTCGCGCGAGGACTTCAGCGGGTTCTGCGGCGAGACCAGCCAGATCACCCGGTCCAGCGCCAGGCGCTTGCGAGCGGTCTCGGCCACGTGGGCGTGGCCGTCGTGCGCCGGGTTGAACGAGCCGCCATAGAGCCCGACCCGCATGCCCGGCTGCAGGTGGAACCCCGGGCGCAGCGCCGCCGCGCCGCCCTTGAGCGTGGCCCGAACCGGACCGCCGAACGGACTGTGTCGGAACAGGGTCAAGCGCTCACCCCCGGCCGCCGCGTCAGGGACGCGTCTGGCCGGACCCCCGGACGACGTATTTGAAGGTGGTCAGCTGCTCGGCGCCGACCGGGCCGCGCGCGTGCAATTTGTCGGTGGCGATGCCGATCTCGGCCCCGAAGCCGAACTCGCCGCCGTCGGCGAACTGGGTCGAGGCGTTGACCAGCACGATGGCCGAATCGACCAGGGCGATGAAGCGGTCGGCGGCGCTCGCGTCCTCGGTGACGATGGCGTCTGTGTGGCCCGAGCCGAAGGCGGCGATATGGGCGGCCGCGCCCTCGACCCCGTCCACCACGGCGACGGAGAGGATCGGCGCCAGGTATTCGGTGGTCCAGTCCTCCACGGTCGCCGGGGTCATCGACGGCTCGATCGCCCGCGCGGGGGCGTCGCCGCGCAGTTCGCAGCCGGCCTGGATCAGGGCGTCGGCGATGGGCGGCAGCAGCCGCTCGGCGGCCGCGCGGTCGATCAACAGGGTCTCGGCGGCGCCGCAGACCGACACCCGCCGCATCTTGGCGTTGAGAACGATGTCCCGCGCCCTGGCGATATCCGCGGCCTCATGGACGAAGACGTGGTTGAGGCCTTCGAGATGGCCCAGCACCGGCGCGCGGGCCTCGGCCTGCACCCGGGCGACCAGGCTCTTGCCGCCGCGCGGGATGATCAGGTCGATGGTGCGGTCCAGGCCCGACAGGATGGCGCCCACGGCGGCGCGGTCGGCGGTCTTGACCACCTGCACGCAGCTGGCCGGCAGGCCGGCGGCAGCGAGGCCCTTCACGACGCTGGCGTGGATCGTGGCGTTGGTCAGCAGACACTCGGACCCGCCGCGCAGGATGGCGGCGTTGCCCGAGCGGATGCACAGGGCGGCGGCGTCGGCCGTCACGTTGGGCCGGCTCTCGTAGATGATGGCGATGACGCCGATCGGCGTGCGGACGCGGGCGATGTCCAGGCCGTTGGGGCGGGTCCAGCGGGCGATCTCCGCGCCCACGGGGTCGGGGATGGCGGCGACCGTCTCGACCGCTTGCGCCACGGCTTCCAGCCGCCCGGCGTCGAGCAGCATGCGGTCGATCATCGGCGCCGACAGTCCGGCCTCCCGCGAACGGGCCTGGTCCCTGAGGTTGGCGGCCAGGATGGCCGGCGCGTCGGCGCGGAGGGCGGCGGCCATCGCGATGATGGCGGCGGTGCGCTGGTCGGCCGTGCTGAGGCGCAGCGCGCGCGCGCCCTCGCGGGCCACCCGGCCCGTCGCCGCCATCATCGCCTGCAGACCGGCGCCCGCGTCGTCCATTGTTTCCGTCCGTCCCCGGATATGCTCAGGATGAGCCTTAGCCCGTTTCCAGCTCTCAGGCCATCGCCAGGTCGTCGGCGTGGATCATCGGGCCCTCGGTGAAGCCGAGCACCGCCTCGATGGCGTCGCTGCGCAGGCCGAGGATCTTCTCGGCGTCCGCGGCGTCGTAGCGGACCAGGCCCCGGCCCAGCTCGCGGCCGTCCTCGGCTCGGACCATCACCGCATCGCCCTTGCCGAAGCGGCCCTCGACGCCGCGAACGCCGGCGGCCAGCAGGCTCTTGCCCTTCGCAAGCGCCCCGGCGGCGCCGGCGTCGACGACCAGCGCCCCCTGCGGCGACAGGGAGCCGGCGATCCAGCCCTTGTAGGCGGCGGCGGCGCTGAGCGAGGCCTCGATAACCGTGGCGGGCGCGCCCTCCTCGATCGCCTGCAGCGGCTGCGGGCGGCGGCCCAGGGTGATGATGGTGGCGCAGCCGGCGGCGCGGGCGATGCGGGCGGCGGCGATCTTGGTGGCCATGCCGCCCGTCCCCACCCCGGCGCCGGCGTTGGCGCCGCCGGCCATGGCGTCGATGTCCGGCGTGATCTCGCTGATCCGGTCCAGCCGCGTGGCGGAGGGGTCGCCGCGGGGGTCGGCGGTATAGAGGCCGTCGATGTCGCTGAGCAGCACCAGGGCGTCGGCGGCGATCATCTGCGCCACACGGGCGGCCAGCCGGTCGTTGTCGCCGTAGCGGATCTCCTCGGTGACCACGGTGTCGTTCTCGTTGACCACCGGGACCACGCCCAGCGACAGCAGGGTGTCGACCGTGGCCCGGCCGTTCAGCCATCGGCGGCGGACCTCGGTATCGTCGCGGGTCATCAGCACCTGGGCGACGGCCAGGCCGTGCGGCTCGAAGGCTTCTTCCCAGGCGCGCATCAGCAGCGACTGGCCCGCGGCGGCGGCGGCCTGCTTTTCCGGCAGGGTCAACTTGCGGCGCGACAGGCCCAGGCGCCGACGGCCCAGCGCCACGGCGCCGGACGACACCACCAGCACCTGCTGGCCACGAGCCCTCAGCCGCGCGGCGTCGGCGGCGAAGGCGGCCAGCCAGGCGCGGTCCGGGACGCCGGCCTGGGCGTCGACGACGAGGGCGGAGCCGACCTTGACGACGATTCGACGGGCGCGGGTGATTTCCGACCCGTCGGCGCTCATCCGGGCGCGCCGATATCGTCGAAGAACAGCTCGCAGGCCTCGCCCGCGCCGGAGGCCTTCCAGTTGATCACATTGCCGGTCTTGTCGAAGGCGACGGCCAGGCGGCAGACCGCGCCGCCGATGACGCCGCAGCGGATCACGCCGCCTGCGCTGACGCCGCAGGCGGTGGCCTCGGAGCGCCGCACCCAGAAGCTGACCTGTCCGTCGCTGGCCATCCGCGTGGTCTCGCTGAGACCCAGAAGCCCGCGAAGGCGCTCGCCGGACTTGCCCTTCCACGGGGTCATCAGGGCGTCGATCCGGGCGATGGCCTCCGCGTCCGTCATCGGCGGCGGCGGCGCGGCGGGCGCGGTGGCCGGAGCGACGGCGGGGGCGGGCGCCGTCGGGGCGGCGGCCGGCATGGCAACCGGTTCGCCGAAGAGCATCGCCATGAGCAGCGCCTGAAGGATCATCCCTGTATTCCCCTGTTCGCGGCTAGACCGGCGACCAGCCGGCGGTGTCGTCGACCGGCGTCTGCGAGGCGGCGGCTTCCGCCTCGCGGTGTCGGCGCACCTCGAGGAAGGCGGCGCGCAGCGCCTCCTGAACCCCCTCGCCGGACACGCCGGAGATCAGGCGCGGCCGGCGACCGCAGGCGGCCTCCAGTTCGGCGGCCTTGGCTTCGCGCTCTTCGTCGTCGAGGGCGTCGATCTTGTTCAGCGCCAGGATCTCGGCCCGTTCGGCCAGGCCCTCGCCATAGGCTTCCAGCTCGGTGCGGACCGTGCGCCAGGCGCCGACGACGTCGTCCTGCGTGGCGTCGACCAGATGGATCAGCACGCCGGCCCGTTCGACGTGGCCGAGGAACCGGGTGCCGAGCCCCGCGCCGTCCGAAGCCCCCTCGATCAGGCCGGGGATGTCGGCGATCACGAACCGCTCCTCCGACGACAGGTCGACGATGCCCAGGTTCGGCACCAGGGTCGTGAACGGATAGTCGGCGATCTTCGGCTTGGCGGCGCTGACGGCGGCCAGGAAGGTCGACTTGCCGGCGTTGGGCAGCCCGACCAGGCCGGCGTCGGCGATCAGCTTCAGCCGCAGCCAGATCCAGCGCTCCTCGCCCTCCTGGCCGGGGTTGGCGTGCTTGGGCGCCTGGTTGACCGGGCCCTTGAAGCGGTCGTTGCCCCAGCCGCCGTTGCCGCCCCTGGCCAGCAGGACGCGCATGCCGGCCTGGTCGAGGTCGACGACCAGGGTCTCCTTGTCCTCCTCCAGCACCTGGGTGCCGACGGGCACCTTCAGAACGACATCGGCTCCGGCCGCGCCGTGGCGGTTGCGGCCCATGCCGTGGGTGCCGGTGTCGGCCTTGAAGTGCTGGCTGTAGCGGTAGTCGATCAGGGTGTTCAGCCCCTCGACGGCCTCGATCCAGACATCGCCGCCGCGACCGCCGTCGCCGCCGTCCGGGCCGCCGTACTCGATGTACTTCTCGCGCCGGAAGGACACGGCGCCGCCGCCCCCGTTCCCGGAGCGGATGTAGATCTTGCACTGGTCGAGAAACTTCATCGGGACCTTATGAGGCAAGGCGCGTGCGCGGGGAAGGGCGCCGGGGCTTTCCAGCCCGGCGGATTCCGTCCTAGAACGGAGGACGCCGGGGGGCGGGAACGGGAACTGAAATGCGCATCGCGTCCAGACTGCTGATCGGACTGATGGCCCTTCTCCTGTTGCCGACCGTGTCGATGAGCGCCCGGCCGCCGCTGTGGCCCGACGACATGACCCTGGGCAATCCGCAGGCGAAGGTCGTGGTCGTCGAGTACGCCTCGCTGGCCTGTCCGCACTGCGCCCGGTTCCACAACGATGTCTTCCCGGCCTTCAAGGCCAGGTACATCGACAGCGGCAAGGTGCTGTTCGTCTACCGCGAATACATCACCGCCCCGGCCCAGGTCGCCGTCGCCGGCGCTGTCGTCGCGCGCTGCGCCGGCAAGGCCGGCTACTTCAAGGTCATCGAGGGCGTGTTCGCCGCCCAGCAGGAGATCTATGCCGAGGGCACGGTGGCCGGCCTGCGGCGCATCCTGGTCCGGGAGGGCGCCAAGGCCGGGCTGACCCAGCCGCAGGTCGAGGCCTGCCTGGCCGACACCGCAGCCTTCGAGGCCATGGATGTGCGGGTGGGCCGCGCCGCCAGGGAGGAGGGCGTCACCGGCACGCCGACCTTCATGGTCAACGGCGTCAAGGTCCGCACGCCCCCGACCGGCGAGATGGACCTGGCCACCCTCGACGCGGCCATCGCGGCGGCGCGGTAGCGCTACGCCAGCCACACCATCATCCGCGTGTCCGCCGGCTCGCCGCGGGCGCGGGAGGGCAGGGGCCTGACCTCGCCGGTGTAGAGGAAGCCGGCCTTGACCAGCACCTGACCCGAAGCCGGGTTGTCGGCGAAGTGGCCGGCGACCACGTAACGCCTGCGCCAGTCGCGGGCCGCCCAGGCCAGGGCGCCGGTCAGCGCCTCGGTCGCCAGGCCCCGGCCCTGCCAGTCCCGGCCGATCCAGTAGCCGACCTCCAGTCGGCCGTCCGGCGGGGTGAAGAAGCCCAGGCCCCCGACCACGCCCTCGTCCTCCAGGTCGAGAAGGAAGTTGCGGCCGGCGCGCGGATCGGCGCCCTGGCACAGGGCGACGAAGTCCTCGGCGTCGGACAGGCTGTAGGGATGCGGCACGCGGCTGGTCATTTTCGCGATGTCGTAGTCGTTCATCAGCCGGGCCAGACGCGGCGCGTCGGCCATGCCCGGCGCCCGCAGGGTCATGCGGCGGGTCTCGATCGTCGGTGAAATGTCGATCACACACATGGTCACCTCCCGGCCCCTCTCCTGGATCTGCCGTCCGGAGTCGCCGGGACGGGGGGGCCTTGAAACAGCAAAGCGGGGAGCCCGGCGTCCGGACTCCCCGCTAAGGAATTTCATGTCCGGATCGCCTGTGTCGGGCGATCCGGATGGAGGTCCAGGATCGCCTACTCGGCGGCCTGGAGCTCGGCCGGAACGACCGTCGCGTAGGTGCGGTTGTTGCGCTTGGTTACGAAGCGCACGGCGCCGGCGACCAGAGCGAACAGGGTATGGTCCTTGCCGATGCCGACATTGTCGCCCGGCCAGAACTTGGTGCCGCGCTGACGGATGATGATGTTTCCGGCCGCGACCTTTTCGCCGCCGAACTTCTTGACGCCGAGACGGCGGCCGGCCGAGTCGCGACCGTTGCGGGAAGAACCGCCTGATTTCTTGTGAGCCATGGTGCTCTCCTACTTAAAGCGACGAGGCCCTCAGGCTTCGTCGGCTTCCTTCTTCGCGGCGGCCTTCTTGGGCGCGGCCTTCTTGGCGGGGGCGGCGGCGTCGTCAGCCTTGGCGGCCTTGGGCGCGGCGGCCTTCTTCGGCGCGGCCTTGGCCGGCGCTTCGACCTTGGCGGCCGGCGCGGCGTCAGCGGCCACGGGGGCGACGAACTTCAGATTGCGCGAGCGGGCGTTCAGCTCGGCCTTGGTGGTCAGGTCAACCGTGCCTTCCCACTTGTCGGTCTTGCCGGCGCCGGCGACTTCGGTGACCCGCAGGACCGTCTCGGTCTGGCGGTGGCCACGGGTGCGGCGGTAGCCCTGACGGCGGATCTTCTTGAAGATCTTCACCTTCTCGCCCTTGCGGGTTTCGATCAGGGTCGCCGTGACGGTCGCGCCGTCCACGAGCGGGGCGCCCACGGTGATCGCGTCGCCGTCGCCCAGCATCAGGACTTCGCCGAAAGCGACGTCCGCGCCGGGTTCACCAGCCAGCTTTTCGACCACAAGCACGTCGCCCGCCTGGACCCGGTATTGCTTGCCGCCTGTCTTGATCACCGCGTACATCGGTTATCGCCTTGAAATTCTATGAGTTCGCAAAATAGGACGCGCCCGCAAGATGGACCTGCGGGCGAGGGGCCGGACTTATACAGCCGAGTGCTGGTGAGTCAACGTCGCCGGGGCGATTTCCGTGTCCGGGACGGCGATCCGGCGAAACCCCCTCGACCGTTATACTGTAACATGCGAAAAGGCGTCCGTGACCTCCGCCCTCTTCCTGTCCTTCGCCGTCATCGGATTCGGCTCGGCGCTGCTCCACGCGGTGTTCCCGACGCACTGGCTGCCGTTCGTGCTGGTCGGGCGGGCGCAGGGCTGGGCGCTGCGGCGCGTGCTGGCCGTGGCCACGGTCGCGGCCACCGGACATATCCTCTTCACCACCCTGGTCGGCCTGCTCTTGCGTAGCGCGGGGCAGATGATGGGCGGCCACGCCCATGGCTGGCTCCACTATGGCGCGGCGGCGGTGTTGTTCGGGTTCGGCGGCTTCTATCTGCTGCGCGCCACGCAGCGTCGAACGGCGACGGTCATGGCCGGAGGCTTCGGGGATGACGCGCCGCCGCCGGCCCGCGTCACCGACCGCGCCGCCACCCTGGGCCTGGTCGGGCTGCTGGCCCTGTCGCCGGGCGAAGTTCTGCTGTCCTTCTATCTGACCGACGCCGCGAATGGCTGGGCGCATCTGACCCTGCTCAGCGGGGTCTTCCTGGCGGGAACTCTCGCCGGCATGATCGGGCTGATCAGCCTGGCCTGGGCGGGCGTGGCCCGGCTGCGGCTGGACCGGCTGGTGCGCTACGATTCGGCCATCCTCGGCGGGGTGCTGATCGCGCTCGGCGTCATCGTCGTGGTCCTCGAGGCCTGAACCGGCGTTTGATCCCGCCGCCCTCCGCCCTTATCTAGGCGGCCATGACCCAGACCCCCGCCCGCATCCCCGTCACCGTGCTCACCGGCTATCTCGGGGCCGGCAAGACCACCCTGCTCAACCGCATCCTCACCGAGGACCATGGCAGGCGCTACGCCGTGATCGTCAACGAGTTCGGCGAGATCGGCATCGACAACGACCTGGTGGTCGGCGCCGACGAGGAAGTGTTCGAGATGAACAACGGCTGCGTCTGCTGCACGGTGCGCGGCGACCTGATCCGCGTCGTCTCCGGCCTGATGAAGCGAAAGGGCGGCTTCGACGCCATCATCGTCGAGACCACCGGCCTGGCCGACCCCGGCCCGGTGGCCCAGACCTTCTTCGTCGACGACGATGTGCGGGCCCGCACGCGGCTCGATTCGGTGACCACGGTAGTCGACGCCCTGCACCTGCCTCTACGGCTGGCCGACAGCCGCGAGGCGGTCGAGCAGATCGCCTTCGCCGACCAGATCCTGCTCAACAAGACCGACCTGGTGACGCCCCAGCAGCTGGCGCTGGTCGAGGCCCAGATCCGCCGGATCAATCCGCTGGCCCCGATCCATCGCACCCAGCGCTCGGCCGTGCCGCTGGACGCCATCCTCGGCCGGGGCGGTTTCGACCTCGACCGCATCGTCGAACTGGAGCCGGAGTTCCTGAACCCCGCGCATGGCGAGCCGGGCCATGTCCATGACGAGGCCTGCGAGCATGATCACGACCACGGCCATGATCACCATCACCACGACCATGGCCACGATCACCATGGGCAGGCGGCGCACGACCATGCGGCCGAGGCCGGCATCCGCGGGATCTCGCTGACCTCCCACAAGCCGCTGGACGGGATCAGGGTCACCAACTGGCTGAACGCCCTGCTGCAGGACAAGGGCCCCGACATCCTGCGCGCCAAGGGCATTCTCGACATCAAGGGCGACGACCGCCGGCTGGTCTTCCAGGCCGTGCACATGATCCTGGAGGGCGACTACCAGCGCCCCCTGGACCGACGCCGACAACCGCTACAGCCGCATGGTCTTCATCGGCCGGGACCTCGACGAGGCCGTGCTGAAGGCCGGTTTTGAAGGGTGCGTGGCGTAGCGGCGCGTCACGTTCTCCCCGTGGGAGAGGGTGAACAGAAAAAGGGCCGGTGTTTCCACCGGCCCTTTCGCGTTTCTGGCTGAGGTCGAAGACTACTCGATGTCTTCGTTGATCAGGCCGAGCTTGTAGTACCCGTTGGCCTGCAGGACGTTCAGCACGGCCATGAACTGCTCGTACATCACATTGGCGTCGGCGCGGACGAACACGCGCTCTTCCGTCAGGTTCCCGGTGACGCCCTTGGCGGTCATCGCGTCATTGATGTCCGGGATCAGGTTCTCAAGGCTGGTCTGCTTCTCGGCGATGAAGATCGCGCCCGACTCCTGGATGGAGATGAAGGTCGGCTCTTTCGGCTTGGGCTGGTTGGGGTCAGGCGGGACGGCCGGCGGCAGGTCCAGGGCGATAGAGACCGTCGCCATGGGCGCGGCGACCATGAAGATGATGAGCAGCACGAGCATGACGTCCACGAAGGGCGTCACATTGATTTCGCTGTTTTGGCCAAGATCGTACTTCTTGCCGCCACCGCCGCCGAGTTTCGCACCCATTCGGACACTCCCATCAGGCCGGCGCTTCCGATGCGCCAGCTAATCATTCGGGCCACCCATTGCGCGGATGGCGCCGCTTGTAAAGCCCGACTCTCGTCGAACGCGAATTCGGCTACACACTGGGCAAAAGCCGTTCCCGCGCGGTAAACGCCGGGACCATGACCTTCGATTTCGACGCCTATGTGACTTCCGCGCTGTTCGACCGTTCGGGGCGAACATTGTTCGCCCTCGGAGACGGCACGGTGCGGGCCGTGGCGGCCGGCGGCTTCGTTACGGTCGAGGCCCACGCCGGCGCGATTCTGGCGGCCTGCGGCCATCCCTCGGGCGACGGGATCCTGACCGGGGGCGACGACGGCCGCGTGGTCTGGACCCGCCTTGACGGCGACGAGATGGCCGCCAGCCTGGTCGCCGAGGTCAAGGGTCGCTGGATCGACGCCGTCGCCGCCTCGGCCGAATCGGGCCTGATCGCCTTCGCCGCCGGGCGCGACCTGCATGTGCGCGACAGTCAGGACGCGGCCTTCACCCGGGTGTTCACCCACGAGAAGTCGGTGTCCGACGTCGCCTTCGACCCCAAGGGCCGGCGAATCGCCACGGCCACCTACGGCGGGGCGGCGCTGTGGTACGCGCGGATCGCCGAGCAGAAGCCCAGCCTGCTGAAATGGGCCGGCGCCCACTCGCTGGTCGCGTTCAGCCCCGACGGCAAGTTCCTGATGAGCGCCATGCAGGAGAACAGCCTGCACGGCTGGACCGTGGCCGACGGCAAGAACATGCGCATGGGCGGCTATCCGGCCAAGGTGAAAAGCATGGCCTTCCTGTCCGGCGGAGTCATGCTGGCGACTTCCGGCGCCAACGGCGCTGTGGTCTGGCCCTTCTCCGGCGCGACCGGCCCGATGGGCAAGGAGGCGGCCGAGATCGGCTTTGACCAGAGCGCCCTGGTCGTCCGCGTGGCGGCGACGCCGAAGCTGTCCCTGCTGGCCGCCGGCCTCGACGACGGCCGCGTCTGGGTCGCCGACCTGAAGAGCGGCAGCATGGACACCCTGAAGGCCGAGAAGGGCGCGGCCATCTCCGCCCTGGCCATCACCGCCGACGGAGGCCGGGTGGCCTGGGGCGACGAAGACGGCACGGCGGGCGTGGTGGAGCGGGTCTAGAACCCGCTCATCGTCGCCCACACATCAAACGGATCGCGTCGCGTGCGCAGGCTGTTGATCGGCGCGGTGTCGTCGGCCCAGCCCAGCGCCATGCCGCTGAACAGCATGTGGTCTTCGGGCAGACCGACGTGGTCACCGACGGTCTTCGGATAGCGGGCCCAGAACTCCTGGGCGCAGGTGGCCAGGCCCCGCTCGACGGCCAGCAGCATCACCGTCTGCATGTACATGCCGACATCGGCCCACTGCGGCTTGCCGAGCTTGCGGTCGAGGCTGAAGAACAGGCCGACCGGAGCGCCGAAGAACTGGGTGTTCTTGAACAGCTGCTGCAGCCGGGCGGGCTTGTCCTCGCGGGGAATGCCGAGGGTGGCGTAGAGGTCCTCGCCGCACTCGAAGCGGCGGGTGCGGAACGGATCCCAGAGATTGTCGGGATAGACGTCGTACTCCGGCGTCTCGCCGCCGAGGTTGGCCGCCACCTTCGCCTTCAGCGCCTCCAGCGGTTCGCCGGCCAGGGCGTGGACGCGCCAGGGCTGCAGGTTGCCGCCGGACGGGGCGCGATGGGCGGCCTCGAGGATCTCGCGAACCAGGGCGCCGGGCACCGGGTCCGGCTTGAAGGCGCGGACGGAAACGCGGCGATCAACGGCTTCTGTGACGTTCATGGCTCTTTCGCTCGGCGACGGTTTGGGCGACATGGGGTTACCATCCGTCCGCGACGTCAAGGCAAGGGGAGCGGCGCTTGAACCCGAAAGGCACCCAAGGTCCGTGGCGGCTGATCCGGCGGCTGGCGCTGGCGGCCTTCCTGCTGGTGGTCGTCGCCCCGGTCGGCCTGACCCTGTTCTACCGCTTCGTGCCGCCGCCCTTCACCATCCTGATGGTGCAGCGCGTCTTCGAGGGAAAGGGCTGGGACTACCGCTGGCGCTCGCTGGACCGCATGTCGCCGGCCCTGGTCCAGGCCGCCATCGCCGCCGAGGACTCCCGCTTCTGCGAGCACAATGGCTTCGACTTCGAGGCCATGGAAAAGGCCTGGAAGAACAACCAGCGTGGCGGCCGGGTGAAGGGCGGCTCGACCATCAGCCAGCAGACCGCCAAGAACGTCTTCCTCTGGCCGGCCCGGTCCTACGTCCGCAAGGGGCTGGAAGCCTATTTCACCGTCCTGATCGAGACCCTGTGGGGCAAGCGGCGGATCATGGAGGTCTATCTCAACGTCGCCGAGATGGGCTCGGGGACCTATGGCGTGGAGGCGGCCTCGCGCCGCTACTTCGGGGTCAGCGCCGACAAGGTCACCCGCGCCCAGGCGGCGCGGCTGGTGGCCATCCTGCCCAATCCGCTGAAGTACCGCGCCGTGAAGCCCGGCAAGTATGTCGCCGGCCGCTCGCGCCGGATCGGCGCCGCCGCCGGCACGGTGCGTAACGACGGCCTCGCCGCCTGCGTGGGCAAGATGCGCCGCCCGACGGCCGCAGAGCGCGCCGAGCCCGCGCCGGAGCGCAAGCCCACCGTTCGCCGACCCGCGCCGGAGACGAAGGCCGATCCTCTGCCGGAGGCTGACGCGCCCGCGCCCGAACCCGTCGCGCCGGCGGAGCCCGCACCGGCCGCCGTCGAGCCGCCCGTCTTCGAGACTCCGCCGAACTCGGATTGAAGTCGCGAGTTGCCTTGACGGGACATGACGGGCGCGCTTCCCATGTCGGCCAATCAGAATCCCCTCGAGGAAACAGCCCGATGACGAAGATGAAACTTCTCGCGGCCGGCGCGGCGATCACTCTTGTCGCCGGCAGCTCGGGCCTGCTGGCCGCCGCCCAGGCCCGGCAGCCCGCGCCCGCCGTCGCGGCGAAGCCGACGCCGGAGGAGGCCAGGGCCTTCGTCGACCGCACCGAGGCCCGGATGGCCGCGCTGTCGCAGTATGTGAACAAGGCGTCCTGGGTGCGGGCCACCTACATCACCGAAGACACCATGTGGCTTGAAGCCAGGGCCGGGGCCGAGTTCACCGAACTGGCCACCCGCGCCGCCATCGACGCGGCGAAGTACGACGGCGTGGCGGTAGACGCGGTGACCCGCCGCAAGCTGGACATCCTCAAGCGCGCGGTGGTCGCCCCGGCGCCGCAGCGCCCCGGCGCGGCCGACGAGATGGCCACCATCGCCTCGCGCCTGGATTCGACCTACTCCACCGGCAAGTTCACCTACCAGGGCAAGCCCATCACCCTGAACGACGCCGAGGACGTGCTCGCGTCCAGCCGCGACCCGGCGGAGATGCAGGCCGTCTGGGAAGGCTGGCATTCGATCTCGCCGGTCATGAAGGCCGACTACGCCCGCCTCGTCGCGCTCGAGAACGAGGGCGCGGCCGGCATGGGCTACAAGGACACCGGCGCCCTGTGGCGGTCCGGCTACGACATGGATCCCGACGCTTTCGCCGCCGAGACCGACCGCCTCTGGAAGCAGATCGAGCCCTTCTACAGGAACCTGCACTGCTATGTGCGGGCCCGGCTGAACGAGCAGTACGGCGATGACGTCCAGTCGCGCACCGGCCCGATCCGCGCCGACCTGCTGGGCAACATGTGGGCCCAGCAATGGGGCAACATCTACCCGATCGTGGCGCCCAAGGCCGAGACCTCCGGCTACAGTCTCGACCAGCTGCTGGTCGACGCGAAGTACGACCCGGTGAAAATGGTCAAGACGGGCGAGAACTTCTACGTCTCGATGGGCCTGGCGCCGCTGCCGGAGACCTTCTGGACCCGCTCGCAGATCGTGCGTCCCGAGGGCCGCGAGGTGGTGTGCCATGCCTCGGCCTGGGACCTGGACGACCGCGACGACATCCGCATCAAGATGTGCACCAAGGTCAACGGCGAGGACTTCTACACCGTCCACCACGAGCTGGGTCACAACTACTACCAGCGCGCCTACAAGGATCAGCCGTACATCTTCAAGAACGGCGCGAACGACGGCTTCCATGAGGCCATCGGCGACTTTGTCGGTCTGTCGGCCCTGACCCCGACCTATCTCAACCAGATCCAGCTGCTGAACACCGTGCCCGGCGCGGACGGCGACGTGCCCTTCCTGCTCAAGATGGCGCTCGACAAGATCGCCTTCATGCCGTTCGGCCTGCTGGTCGACCGCTGGCGCTGGCAGGTGTTCGACGGCACGCTGACGCCGGAGACCTACAACGCCGGCTGGTGGAAGCTGCGCACCCAGTACCAGGGCATCATCCCGCCGGGCGAGCGCCCGGCCGACGCCTTCGATCCGGGCGCCAAGTACCATGTGCCGGGGAACGTGCCCTACACCCGCTACTTCCTGGCCCATGTGTACCAGTTCCAGTTCCACCAGGCCGCCTGCAAGCAGGCCGGCTGGAAGGGCCCGCTTCACCGGTGCTCGATCTACGGGAACAAGGAGGTGGGCGCGAAGTTCAACGCCATGATGGAGATGGGCGCCTCGCGTCCCTGGCCGGAAGCCATGCAGGCCTTCACCGGACAGTCCCAGGGCGACGCCTCGGCGGTGGCCGAGTACTTCAAGCCGCTGAACGTCTGGCTGACGAAGCAGAACAAGGGCGAGAAGTGCGGCTGGTAGGATAGCGCCTCAATCCCTGTCATCCCGGCCGAAGCGGAGCGGAGAGCCGGGACCTGGCCATCGCGCTACGAGAGCTGGGTCCGTTCCATTGTGGTTGCCGGACTTTCACCCTGTCCTGTGGCCGGGGTGTTTACCGTGCCGGTCGCAATCTGCCCCTCGGACCGTCAACGTCAGTCAGACAGGTGGGGCCATGACAACCGAGCGAACGCTCCTTCAGCGGATGCGCGAATTCGCGCGGGCGTTCCGGCGGGACAACAGCGCCGCCGCCGCCATCCAGTTCGCCCTGATGGCGCTGCCGCTCTCGGTCGCCGTGTTCGGCATGGTCGACGTCAGCCGGGCTTCCGCCGCCAAGGGCCACCTGCAGGACGCGCTGGACGCCGCGGCCCTCGCCGCCGCCCGCTCGCCCGCCATCACCGACGAAGGGCTTCAAGCCGTGGGCGAGGGCGTCCTCACGGTCGACCTGACCGGATCACGGGCGACCCTGATGTCGTCGAGCTTCAAGCTGGTCGACAACACCGTGGTCGCCACCGCCACCGCCGGGATGCCGCCGATCATCGCCGGGCTCTGGCTCGACGGCGACATGGAGATCGGCGCGAAGACCGAGGTCGTCCGGGCCTCCAAGAACGTCGAGGTGGCCCTGGCGCTCGACATCACCGGCTCGATGAGCGGGAGCAAGATCGCCGACCTCCGGACGGCGGCCAGGGATCTGGTGGACATGGTCATCCAGTCCCAGCAGACGCCGTTCTATTCGAAGGTGGCGCTGGTGCCCTATTCGATGGGCGTCAATGTCAGCAGCTATGCGGCCAGCGTGCGCGGGACGCCGACCAGCGGAACGTGCACCACGCCGGGCTGCAACAGGTTCACCTTCACCACCGCCGCCGGGGGCGCCTCCACCCGGACCATCAGCAGCTGCGTCAGCGAACGCACCGGGTCGGAAGCCTACACCGACGCGGCCCCCTCGACGGCCTTTGTCGGTCGCAACTACGCCGGCAGCAACAATCCCTGTCCGAGTGCATCGATCAGCCCGCTGTCCAGCGACGAGACCGCGCTGAAGGCGAAGATCGATACGCTCCAGGCCTCCGGCTCGACCGCCGGCCAGATCGGTCTGGCCTGGGGCTGGTACATGGTCTCGCCGAACTTCGGGTACCTGTGGCCGAGCGATGGCAATCGCCCGGCGGCCTACGGCGGGGACGATCTGCTGAAGGTGGTCGTGCTGATGACCGACGGCGAGTTCAACACCACCTACTGCAGGGGCGTCATCAGCCGGGATGCGACATCCGGATCGGGCGCCTCGTCCGACAAGATCAATTGCAACGCCACCAACGGAAACGCCTTCGACCAGGCCGAGGCCCTGTGCGACGCCATGAAGGCGCAGGGGGTGGTGATCTACACGGTCGGCTTCGCCCTGTCGGGCAACGCGGCGGCCGAGGCCATCATGGAGGACTGCGCCACCGACGCCGACCATGTGTTCCTGCCCGACAGCGGGGCCGACCTGAAGGTGGCGTTCCGCGCCATCGGCCAGGACATCAACGCCCTGCGGCTCTCGAAATGATCCGAGGGCGGTAAGCGCGGATTCACCTCGCCAGTTGGAAGCTTCCTTTACCTTCCCGCGCGAAATTACCCGAAACGGGGTAATGCGTATGGATCGCCAGAACTCGACAGGACACGGAGAATCCGGCGCCGGATTTCTGTCCCGCTTCGCCCGCGCGCGAAGCGGTGCGGTTGCGATCTGGTTCGCCGTGATGGCCCTGCCGCTCGCGGTGCTGTCGTTCGCGCTGATCGACATCAACCGCGCCAGCGTCGAGAAGCGGTACCTGCAGGACGCGCTGGACGCGGCAGTGCTTCTGGTCGCCCGTTCGACGGCGACAACCAACGGACAGGCGCAGTCCCTGGGATCCGCGGCCCTGGCCGCGCAGCTGTCCGGGATGAGCGACGCCACCCTCGTGAGTTCGTCGTTCAAGATCGAAGGCAGCACGGTCAAGGGGACCGCGACATCCGGGCTTTCGCCCTACGTCTCCAATCTCTGGCTGGGCGGCGACATGAGTGTCGGCGCCGTGGCCGAGGCCACGCGCGCCTCGACCAATCTTGAGGTGGCGATGGTGCTCGACGTCACCGGCTCGATGAAGGGCCAGAAACTGATCGACCTCAAGGCCGCGGCCAACAGCCTGATCGACATGGTCGTGCAGGACGTCCAGACGCCCTACTACTCGAAGGTGGCCCTGGCCCCCTTCTCGGTGGCGCTGAACGCCGGCGGCTATGCGGCGGGCGTGCGCGGCGCTGTGGTCGGCACCCGGACGGTCACCGGCGCCTCCTGGACAACGGGCTCATCGAACTCGATCACGGGAATCGCCAGAGGGACGAACACCACAATCACCTCCGCGAACCACGGCTTCCAGAACGGCGACGTCGTCTACATCACCGGCGTCAACGGCATGACCCAGGTGAACAACCGGTACTTTACCGTCTCGAACCGGGCGACGAACACGTTCCGGCTGTCGGGAACCAGCAGCTCGTCGTGGAACAGCTACTCCTCCGGCGGCACGATCCGGAAATGCCAGGTCTCTGACTGCGGGATCGTCATCACCGCCAATAACCACGGCTACAACAACGGCGACCTGGTCTATTTCCTGGGCGTCAACGGCATGACCGGGCTGAACGGCACCGTGTTCACCGTTGCGAACAGGACGACCAACACCTTCTCGTTGGCCGGGGCCACGGGCGCCTCCTACGGCGCCTACACCTCGGGGGGCACGGCCTACTGCCTGGTGGCTGGATGCCAGTTCTTCCGGTTCACCGACCGCGACGGCGACACGCGGATCCAGGAGATCTCGACCTGCGTGTCGGAGCGTATCGGGACCGAGGCCAACAAGAACACTTCGCCGAGCACGAGCCCTGTGGGACGGGTCTACCTGGATGACCAGGGCGGCTGCCCCTCGGCGACCATCATGCCGCTTTCGACCAGCAAGACCGCCTTGAAGGCCTCGATTGACAGCTATGTCGCCGCCGGATCCACGGCGGGCCAGATCGGCGCCGCCTGGGGCTGGTACATGATCGACCCGAACTTCGCCCACCTCTGGCCCGCGGCCAGCCAGCCCGCCGCCTACACCAAGCCGGAGCTGCTGAAGGTGGTGATCATGATGACCGACGGCGAGTTCAACAGCGAGTACTGCAATGGCGTCCTAAGCAGGGACTCGTCGAGCAGCAGCTCGTCCTACCGGATCAACTGCAACGCCACCAACGGTGACGGCACGGTCCAGGCCCTGGCCCAGTGCACCGCGATGAAGGCGGCCGGCGTCGTGGTTTACACCGTGGGCTTCGAACTGGGCGGCAACGCCACGGCCGAGGACTTCATCAGGAAGTGCGCGACCGGCGCCGACTATGTCTACCTGCCCTCGGGCGGCGGCGCCCTGAAGGACGCCTTTTCCTCCATCGGCAGGGACATCATGAAGCTTCGGCTGTCGAAATAAGGTCCACGGGCGAGGCCCGGACGGCCCAACGCGCCGGACCGCGCGGGTTTACGTGATGTCCATAGATGGTCGCGCAGAATGCCCACTACGGTTGGCAGGATGAACGAGATGCGCTCGACGCGTGGCCCTTCACTCATGATGGCGCGGATTCGCGACATCATTGGCGATACCCGCGGAGCAACCGCGATCTGGTTCAGCCTGTCCGCTGTCGCGGTCGCCATGCTGACGTTCGGCGGCCTGGATTTCGCGCGCGCCACCGCCGAAAAATCCCGGATCCAGAACGCCCTGGACGCCGCTGTGCTTCTGGCGGCGCGCGCCGGGCAGCTGGACAACGCCAAACTTGACACCCTTGGAGACAAAGCCTTCCAGTCGCAGCTCCAAGGATCCGGAAGCTACGCAAGCACCGTCACATCGACCTTCAGCAACGGCGACAATGACTCCGTTGTCGGTGTGGCGACAGCCAAGATCGACACCCTTGTCCTGGGGCTCCTATCCTACGATTACTTCACGGTCGGCGCCTACACCAAGGTCAAGCGCGGGCAGAACGAGTCGCTGGAGCTGGCTCTTGTTCTGGATACGACAGGGTCCATGTCCGGGGCCCGGCTCACCAGTCTCAAGACCGCCGCGACCAATCTGGTCAACACCCTCACCGCTGACCCCAAGGCCAAGGTCAAGATCGCCGTCGTTCCCTTCGCGCAGTACGTGAACACCGGCGTCTCCCGACGGAACGAGCCGTGGATGAACGTTCCCGCCGACTGGGTCGAAGACGTGCCTTCCAAGTGCACGACCCAGACGACCAAGACGACCTGCCAGACCCAGACCTCTCCTTGCGTCAAGTACAACGACGGCGTGCCCTACAACTCGACCTGCTCCAAGAACGTCAACTGCGTTACCGTCACGCTCAAGCCGCCGGTCACGACCTGCACGAAGGCGTCCAAGGTCACTCACAGGTACAACGGCTGCACGGGTTCGCCCGCCTATCCCCGCAACGTTTCGGACAGTGACCCCTCCCGCCGCTATCCCGGTTTTCTCGACCTGACCTGCGGCTCGCAGCTCACGCCGCTGACCACGAACATGACCACCGTCCGGAGCGCAATCACCGCGCTGACGGCGACGGGCGAGACCTACATCCCCTCCGGCCTTGCCTGGGGCTTCAACGTCATCTCGAGCCCCATCCCGTTCACCGAGGCGGCGCCCTATGGCGCGGGCGGGGTCAATTCCAATCCGCGCAAGGCGATCGTTCTGATGACGGATGGTCAGAACACGAAGCTCATGACCAAGAGCAACGGGCGACACGACGCAAATCCTACCGGGGTCGCCACGGAGGCGAACACCTTCACCAAGGAGCTTTGCGCCAACATCAAGGCCGCCAAGATCGACGTCTATACGGTCGCGTTCCAGGTCTCTGACGAAACCATCAAGACCATCCTCAAGGATTGCGCGAGCGGCCCGTCCTACTACTTCGACGCGGCGGATGCCGGCGCCTTGAACAAGGCCTTCGCCGAGATTTCGCTCTCGCTCCGGTCACTCTTCATCGCCGAGTAGGTCCGGGTCAGGCCTTGCACGCCCCCCGGGGGGGGCGAGGTCAGCCGGCGGCGCGCTCCCGCGCCTCGGCCTGTTCACAGGCGGTCGCCAGCACCTGCAGCAGGGCCGCGCCTGAAATCGGCTTGGTCAGGTGCCCGTCCGCTCCGGCCGCCATCGACGCGGCGATGTGTTCGGGCAGGGCGTTGGCCGACAGGCCCCAGATCGGCGTGGGAGAGGCGCGACGGGCGCGCTCGTCCTGGCGAATGGCCCGGATGGCGGTCAGGCCGTCCATCACCGGCATCTGCATGTCCATCAGGATCAGGTCGAACGATCCCGCCGCCGCGGCGTCCACGGCCTCGGCTCCGTTCTCGACGCAGACCAGGTCGACCCCGACCTGGCCGAGCAGCAGTTCGACGACCTTGCGGTTGATGGCGTGATCCTCGGCCAGCAGCACCCGGGGCTCCCGCTCGCCATGTGACAGGGTCGCCGGCGCGGCCGGCGCCGCCGCGTGCGACGGGTCGGCGCGGTCGAGGCGCAGGGTGAAGGTGAAGGTCGCGCCCTCACCGGGGGTGGACTCGGCCTGCAGGTCGCCGCCCATGGCTTCGGCCAGGGCGCGGGAAATGGCCAGGCCCAGGCCCGTGCCGCCGTAGCGCCGCGTGATGGAGCCGTCGGCCTGCTGGAAACGCTCGAACAGACGGGCCTTCACCTCGGGCAGGAAGCCGATGCCCGTATCGCTGACCGTCAGGGTCAGCCGGGTGCGGTCGCCCGCCTCGTCCAGGGCCGAGGCCTTCAGGCCCAGGCGGCCGGCCGAGGTGAACTTCACGGCGTTGGACAGGAGGTTGCTGATGACCTGCCGGATCCGCACGGCGTCGCCGACGAAGACGCCCCGCGCCTCGGGCGCGATGTCGATGTCGAATCCCAGCCCCTTGCCCTCGACGGCCGGGCGGAACAGGGCCGCCGCCGACGTCAGACAGTCGCCCAGATCGAAGGGCTCGACCTTCAACTCCAGACGGCCGGCCTCGACCCGCGCCAGGTCCAGCACGTCGGCGAGGATGGCCTCCAGCGTCTGGCCGGAAGTTTCGATCAGGTCGACCATCTCGGCCTGGGCTTCGGTCAAAGGCGTCTGGGCCAGGGCCGAGGCCACGCCCATCACGCCATTCAACGGCGTGCGGATCTCGTGGCTCATGTTGGCGAGGAACTCGCTCTTGGCGCGGTTGGCGGCCTCGGCGGCGTCGCGGGCCCGCATGATCGCCACTTCGGACTGTTTGCGGGCGGTGATGTTCTTGAGCACCCCCAGCACGCCGTCGATGGCGCCGTCCTCGCCGTGCAGCAGTTCCGCCGCCGAGAAGGCCCAGACCTCACGACCGTCCGGCGGATTGAGTCGGTACTCGGTGCGGAACGGCGTGCCGTCCTGCAGGTGCAACTGCCAGGCCGCGACGGCGGCGGGGCGATCCTCGGGGTGGACGGTGATCCACATGTCCCGCGCTACGTCCTCGTAGCTCACCGCGCCGCCGAAGAAGGTGTCGGCCGCGCCGTCGATCCGCAGGGTCCGGGTGCGGAAGTTGACCTCGTAGACCAGCACCTCGGCGATATCGAGGGCCAGCTCCAGGCGCTTGGTCGACCGCTCCGCCTGTTCCAGGGCCGCGATGACGCCGCTGATGTCGTGCGACATCGAAACCACGCCGCCGACGTTGCCTTCCCCGTCCAGCCAGGGACTGATCGTCGCGCGAAGCCAGCGATCAGGACGACCGGGCAGAGGCGCGCTGATCCGCTCACCGACGACGGTCTCGCCGGCCAGGGCCCGATCGTAGGCATTGCGGTGGAGCGCATAGGTGCTCGGGAACAGCTCGGCCATCGTATGGCCCAGGGCCTGTTCCTCGGTCAGCGCCTTGTCCTTGCGCCATTCCTCGTTGACGTAGACGTAGCGCAGGTCGCGGTCGGTGACGCCCAGGGACGCGGGCGACCATTTCATGATCGCGTCCTTGATCGCCGTGGCGGTCCGGGTCTCGCGGGCCGCCTCCTCGACGGCGCGGTTGGCCTGCAGGCGTTCGATCGCCTCGGCCAGCAGCGCGGCGAGGTCGGCAAGGTCGCTCATCACGTGCTCGTCGCGTGGTCGCGGCTCCAGCCCGGCGACACAGAGCGCGCCGATGCGGACCCCGTCGGACAACTCGATCGTGGCGTTGGTGTAGAAGCGGGCTTAGGGCGGCCCTGACACCCAGGGGTGATCGGGCCAGACCTCAAGCAGGTCCTCGTGCCACAGCGCCTCGCCGTAGAGGGTGCGGGCGGTTGAGGAGTGGGCGATATCGCCATATTGCGGCGGCATGCCGTCGAAGCCCGACAACCACACCCGGTCGTCGGCGACCAGGGTGACGTAGGCGTGGCTCGCATTCGCGGCGCTGCGCGCGAGGCGGGTCACGCGATCAATCACCGGCCGCAGCGCCGCCAGGTCAAGCGTCAGCATCGCGGCGACGCGGCGAGCTTCGGCGTCGGTCGGAGCCATCTGTGTTTCCCCGGTGTCCTTGGGGAGAAGATCGCCGCTGCGTGGTTAATTTACCGTGGCCGTCCAGTACCCGGAGGCCGGGCTCAGAGCAGCTTGATCTCGCGCAGGCGCTGCATGAGGAAGGCGTCCGCCGTGATCGGCTCCGGATAGCGGTCCGGGTTCTCTGGCGTGGCGCAGCCGGGCAGGGTCCTGATCTCGTAATCCGGCGCGAAGTGCAGGAAGAACGGCGTCGAGTAGCGGGCGAAGCCGCGGCGCTCCGGCGGCGGGTTGACGACCTGGTGGATGGTCGAGGGCAGGACGTTGTTGGTCGCCCGCTCCAGCATGTCGCCGATGTTGCAGACCAGGCATCCGGGCGGGGGGTTGATCGGCAACCACTGGCCGTCGCGATCCTTGACCTGCAGCCCGCCTTCCTCGGCGCCCAGCAGCAGGGTGATGGCGTTGATGTCGCCGTGCGCCCCGGCGCGCACGCCCGTCGCGTCGGCCGGGATCGGCGGATAGTGCAGCAGGCGCAGGATGCTGTTGCCCTCGGCCACCGCCTCGTCGAACTGGCGTCGCGGAAGGCCCAGATAGTGGGCGATGGCCTGCAGCACCTTGACGCCCATGCTGTCCAACGCGCCATAGAGCCAAGCGATCTTCTCGTGGAAATCGGGTGTCTCGGCCGGCCAGACGTTGGCCGGCATCTGCGGCTTGTAGCGGTGGCTGGGCGGCAGGTCGCGGCCCATGTGCCAGAATTCCTTCAGGTCATGGTGGGTCGCGCCCTTGGCGGTCTCGATCCCGAACGGGATGTAGCCGCGCTGGCCGCCCTTGCCGACCACGTACTGGCGCTTCACGTCCTCGGGCAGGGCGAAGAAGCGCTTGGCCGCGTCAATGGCGTCGTCGATCTGCGCCTGCGGCATGTCGTAGTCGGATATCGCCGCGAAGCCATAGCGCCGGAAGCTGTCGCCGAGCGCCCGGGAGAAGGCCTCGAAGTCGGTGTCGTAGAGCGAGAACGAGACGGGCTCGATCGCGGACTTGGTCAGGGTTATGTCGGTCATGAAGGCCCTTTTACACCTGCCGCTCCGGTCGTGCACCTGACGTGGATCAAGGTCGGGGAAGCGCCGCGTCGAGATCGTGCTCTGGAACCAGAAAGGCCGGAGCCTACCCCGGTTCAGGCGGGCCTTTCGGGTCCGACTGCGCCGCGCCGCCGTCCGCCGCCGGGGTCTTGAGCCTGCGCGGCTTGAACAGCGGGCCCGGGATCGGGGCGTTGCCGTGCAGCAGCCCGACGCCGGCGTAGATGCCGCCGGTCATTTCCAGCGCCAGGCGTTCCTCGTCCCGTTCGCGGATGTCAGCGCTGGTCTCGGCGACTTCCTCCGGCGTCAGGCCCAACGCCTCGAGCGCCTGGGCGCCGAAGGTCATGGCCGACTCGAACGTCTCGCGGATCTGGTAGTCGACGCCGGCCTTGATCAGGTCCAGCGCATGACCGCGGTCGAAGGCCCGGACCATCAGAGTCGCGTGCGGAAACTCCGCCTTGGCCAGCTCGACGATCAGGTTGGCCGCCTTCACATCCTCGATGCAGACCGCGATCAGCCGCGCCTTGTGAGCTCCCGCCGCGTGCAGGATCTCGGGCCGTGACCCGTCGCCATAGTAGACCTTGAAGCCGAAAGGCTCGGCGTTGCGGATGCGGTTGGTGTTGATGTCCAGGATGCTGACGTCGACGCCCCGGGCCAGCAGCGACTGGCAGACAACCTGGCCGAAGCGGCCGAAGCCCACCACCAGCACGCTGCCCGCCAGGCCGTCCGGCTCCTCGACGCCGTCGGTGTCCTGTTCCTCGGGCCGCGTCAGGGCGCGAACGCCCATCACCACGAATGGCGTCAGGATCATCGACAGGATGACGGCGGCGGTGAAGATGGCGTTGTCCCGGGCGCCGATCACCCCGGCGGCGGCGGCGGCGGAATAGAGGACGAACGCGAACTCCCCGCCCTGGGCGAACAGGGCCGCGCGGCTGACCGCCTCGCCTGTGCGGGCCTTGAACAGCTTCGCCACCACGAAGATGCCGAGGGCCTTGACGGTCATCAGGCCTAGCACGGTGATGGCCAGCACCCGCCACTCGGCGGCGACGACGCCCAGGTCCAGCGACATGCCCACGGCGATGAAGAACAGCCCCAGCAACAGGCCGCGGAACGGTTCGACGTCGGCCTCCAGCTGGTGGCGATAGGCCGACTCCGACAGCAGCACCCCGGCCAGGAAGGCGCCCATGGCCATGGAAAGGCCGCTCAGGTCCATGACCCAGGCCGCGCCCAGAACCACGGCCAGGGCTGCGGCGGTCATGACCTCGCGCGCCCTCGCAGCAGACAGCAGGCGGAACAGCGGGTTGAGCAGGTACCGTCCGGCGATGAACAGCCCGACCAGCGCGCCCAGCGCGCCCAGCGCGATCAGGACGTCCACGGCCCAGGAGCCGCCGGTCTCCGGCCGGGGCGACAGCAGCGCCACCACCCCCAGCAGCGGTACGATGGCCAGGTCCTCCAGCAGCAGGATGGACACGGCCCTTTGGCCGAGCGGCGTGGTGGTCTCGCCGCGCTCCTCCAGCATCTGCATGATCACGGCGGTCGAGGAGAGCACAAAGCCCATGGACCCGATGAAGGCGACCGCGGGGGGCAGGCCGAAGGCGATGCCGGCCAGGGTCATGGCCGCGCCGCAGCCGATCACCTGGGCGGCGCCGAGCCCGAAGATATCCCGCCGCATGTTCCACAGCCTGGACGGCCGCATCTCGAGCCCGATGACGAACAGGAACATGATCACGCCGAGTTCGGCGATGTGCAGGATGGTCTCGGGTTCCTCCAGCACGCCCAGCGCGAAGGGGCCGATGATGATCCCGGCCACCAGGTAGCCCAGGATCGAACCGAACCCGAGCCGCTTGAAGATCGGGCCCGCTATGACGCCGGCCCCGAGCACCGCCACGACCTGGGCCAGATTCACGCCTGATTCCGCCGCCATCTCTCGCCCCCCGAACCGCTGTCGCCGAGGGCAGTTCTGGCGCCTTCGCGCGCGTCGGTCGATTGTCTTGCGGAGCGATTGGCGGGGCGGACACGCCGATGTTAGCGTCGGGGCGCCCTTACGTTATTCATCGTGGGTTGAATTTCCCGCCGTTCTCGGCGAGACGGGCGCCGCGCTTTCCCCTGGAGGACCCATGGTCGACAAGGTGACCAAGACCGCCGCCGAAGCCCTCGACGGGCTGTTGTTCGACGGCATGACGATCATGGCTGGGGGCTTCGGCCTGTGCGGCATTCCCGAGAACCTGATCGCGGCGATCCGCGAGCACGGCGTGAAGGACCTGACGGTCGTTTCCAACAACTGCGGCATCGATGGCTTCGGCCTCGGCATCCTGCTGGAGAGCGGCCAGATCCGGAAAATGATCAGCTCCTACGTCGGCGAGAACAAGCTGTTCGAGAAGCTGTACCTGTCCGGCGAACTGGAGCTGGAGTTCAATCCGCAAGGCACCCTGGCCGAGCGGATCCGCGCCGGCGGCGCCGGCATCCCCGCCTTCTTCACCAAGACCGGCGTCGGCACCCTTGTGGCCGAGGGCAAGGAAGTCCGCGAATTCGACGGCGAGCTCTATGTGATGGAGCGCGGCCTCACCGCCGACCTGTCGATCGTCAAGGCCCACACCGGCGACGCCGAGGGCAATCTGGTGTTCCGCAAGACGGCGCGCAACTTCAACCCGATGATGGCCACGGCCGGCAGGAAGACTGTCGTCGAGGTCGAGCAGCTGGTCGGGATCGGCGCGCTGGACAAGGACCACATCCACACCCCCGGCATCTTCGTGGATCGCATCTTCAAGGGCGCGGTGTTCGAAAAGCGCATCGAGCGCGTCACCACCCGCCCCTCCGAAACGAAGATTGGGGAAGCCGTCTGATGGCCTGGACCCGTGATGAAGTCGCCGCCCGCGCCGCCCTCGAGCTGCAGGACGGTTTCTATGTGAACCTGGGGATCGGCATCCCGACCCTGGTCGCCAACTACATCCCCGACGGCGTGAATGTGACGCTGCAGAGCGAGAACGGCATGCTCGGCATGGGCCCGTTCCCATATGAGGGCGAGGAAGACGCCGATCTGATCAACGCCGGCAAACAGACGATCACCGAGCTGGACAGCTCGTCCTACTTTTCGTCCGCCGACAGCTTCGGGATGATCCGGGGCGGGCATATCGCCCTGTCGATCCTGGGCGGGATGCAGGTGTCGGAGACCGGCGACCTGGCCAACTGGATGGTGCCCGGCAAGATGGTCAAGGGCATGGGCGGCGCCATGGACCTGGTGGCCGGCGTCAAGCGCGTGGTGGTGGTCATGGACCACTGCGAGAAGTCCGGCGCGCCCAAGCTGCTCAAGGCCTGCAGCCTGCCGCTGACCGGGGCCGGGGTGGTCGACCTGCTGATCACTGAGCTGGGCGTCTTCGAGATCAACCGCGGCAAGACGCCCGTACGGCTCATCGAGCTGGCGCCGGGCGTCACCGTGGACGAGGTGCGCGAGAAGACCGAGGCCGCGTTCGAGGTCGCGGTCTAGCATCGACCGGGGACATGCACTTCAGTGCGTGTCCCCAGCAGCTTCAGCACGCAGCAGGGGACACGTACCCAAGAGGTACATGTCCCCGACCATTTCGTGACTTGCCCCGGCCCGGCGAAGGCCCAAGTTACTCGGCATGATCATCCTTCGCCTGCTGACGGCGCTCGCCGCAACCTTCGCCCTCTTAGCCGTCGGCCCCGCCCAGGCCGCGCCGAAGCTCGAAACCGCCTGGTTCGCCGGCGGCTGCTTCTGGTGCCTCGAGAAGGACATGGAGAAGATCCCGGGCGTGGTCGACGCGGTGTCGGGCTATGCCGGCGGCGATCTGAGGAACCCGACCTACGAGAACCACGAGGGCCATCGCGAGGCGGTGAAGGTGACCTACGACCCGGCGAAGATCAGCTACCGGCAGCTGGTCGACCGGTTCTGGCCGCTGGTCGATGTGACCGACGCCGGCGGACAGTTCTGCGACCGGGGCTACCAGTACTCGACCGCCGTCTGGGTGGCGACCGAGGCGCAGCGCCAGGCTGCCGAGGCCTCGAAGGCCGCCGCCGCGGCCCGGCTGAAGGGACGGATGATCGTCACGCCGATCGAGCGCTACTCATCCTTCTGGCTGGCCGAGGGCTACCATCAGGACTACGCCAAGAAGAACCCGGTGCGGTACAACTTCTACCGCCAGACCTGCGGCCGCGACGCGCGGGTGAAGGCGGTCTGGGGCCGCTAGGTCCGCCAGTTCCGCCTGTCAGTCCCGGGCGACCGGCGCGAAGGTCTCGCCGAGCAGCAGGCTCACGCGCCGAACGCAGCGGTGGTCGTACTTCGCATCGGTCTCGCCCGCCTTGCCCTTGCAGGGCACGCTGAGGGTGATGCGGCGCACCTCGATCAGCGACGCCTTGCCGAAGTCGGCGCCGATCAACGCCTGTTTCTGCTCGGCCTTGTCATCAAGGATGGCGACGACCACCCGGCCGCCCTTGTCCGGAGTCAGCGGAGCCTCGGCCTCGGCCTGGTTGCCGGCCTTGTCGCGGACCCAGATGGTCAGCGGGGCGGCGTCCGGCTCGGCGAAATAGTCGCGGCCGTAGTAGGCGAGGGCGTTGAACAGGAAACGGTCCTCGACGGCGATGGCGGTGATGCCGCCGCTCAAGGCCTCTGTGCGGGCCCGCTGGATGACCAGGTCGCTGGCCTCCTCCCAGCCGCGCAGGCGCTTGATGCTGTTGGACTGGCCCAGCTGGTCGACGATGCGCGGGCTGGCGACGGCCACGATCAGGAACAGGGCGATGGCCCCTTGCATCGCCACCGTGGCGCCCAGGCCGATCCGCGCGGCGCGGGTCCAGCCGCCGGACCAGTCGCGGGTCAGAAGGGCCGCGGTCAGCACCGCTCCGGCGACATAGGCGCTGGCCGCCCAGTTGGCGTTGGCGCGCGAGACCAGGGCCTGGACGATCATGGCCGCCAGCGGCGGTACGGTCAGGCAGGCGAGCAGCAGGTCCGGTCCGGTCAGGCGCCGGCGGACGGCCAGGGTGATCCCGGCCCCGGCTAGCACGCCGAACGGGATCGGTCCGAAGACCCCGAACTGCTCGCCGATGAAGCCGAGCATCTCGCCCGGATTGAACAGCGCCCCGCCGACATTGGCGTTGGCGGCGGTGTGGCTGACGGTGGCGAACTGGTGGGCGGCGTTCCAGACCAGGTTGGGCGCGATCACCGCCGCCAGGGTCAGGCCGGCGGCGAGGGCGCGGCGAAGGGTCCAGACCTTTCGCGCCTCCGCCGACAGGACCAGGTGCAGGGCGATCCCGACGAGGAAATAGAGGGCCGCGTACTTCGAGAGCAGCGCCAGGCCCAGCGCCGCGCCCAGCCCGAGGGCGGGCTTCAGGTCGGCCGGATCATCGCGCAGCGACACATAGGCCAGCAGCGTCAGCGACAGGAAGCAGAGCAGCGGCGCGTCGGTGGCGGCGACGAAGGACGACAGCGCCACCCCCGGCATCAGCAGATAGAGCGCCGCCGCCGCGGTCCCGGTCCAGGGGCGGTAGAGCTTGCGACCCACGGCGAACAGCACCGTCGCGGTCGCCGCATGGAACAGGGAGCCGCCCAGACGCACGAAGGCTTCGGAGTCGCCGCCGACCAGCGTCGTCAGCCAGATCGACCAGGCGATCATCGGCGGCTTCGAGAAGTAGCCGAAGTCGAGCGTGCGCGACCAAAGCCAGTACTGCGCCTCGTCCGGGTACAGCTCCAGCGGGGAGAGGAACAGCGCCGTCAGCCGAAGGACTGTCAGCCCAAGGACGAGCAACAGCGTCACGCGGGCGGCGCGGGAGGTCTCGGAAATGAACGCGGGATCGGTCTGGGTCATGTCGTGCGCGACGCTGGCCTCGCGAGCAGCCTCTGTAAAGTCGAACCCTGCCTCGTGGTGTCGCAATCATGCGACAAGGCGCCTCAAAAGCGCGCCAATCGTTAACGTCGCCTTGCTTCGTCCGGACTCGGCATTAAGAAGTGGGTTCAGGCGTTGGAACCCTTCCGGCATTCGTCACCTAAGCTTCGCATTCACGCGCTATGGCGTGCTGCCAATGCCCGGGCCGGGTCCGTCACAGGTTTTCGACCGGCGTCGGGATGAGAGGGGATACTCACACATGCAATTCATGAACAGGCTCGCCGGCGGCGCAGCCATCGCTGTTCTCGCGCTCGCATCGGCCAGCGCGGTCTACGCCCAGGAAACAACCGGATCGATCCGTGGCCGGGTCACCGACGAAGCCGGGTCGCCGATCAGCAACGCGACCGTTGTTGTTCGCCACGAACCGACCGGCACCACCGCCACTGTGATGACCAACGCCGAGGGCTCGTTCAACACGCGCGGTCTGCGCGTCGGCGGCCCCTACACGGTCAGCGCCTCGGCTCCGAACCTGGAAGCCTCCAAATTCACGATCCCCGCCATCGGCATCGGCGACGCCGGTGAAGCCGACATCGTGCTCTACAGCGCGAACGCGGTTGAAGCGCTGGTCGTCACGGCCGCGCCCCTCGACAGCGCGTCCTCGCAGCAGGGCCTCGGCAGCCGTTACGGCGCCGCCACCCTGGCGATCCTGCCGAGCGCGACCCGCGACCCGAAAGAGTTCGCCCGTCTGAACCCGTTCGCGACGCTGGAAGTCTCCAACAGCGACTCGCTGATCATCGCCGGCTCGAACCCGAAGTTTAACAGCCTGACCGTCGACGGCATCACCCAGAACGACGACTTCGGCCTCAACACCACGGGCTACCCCACGCAGCGTTCGCCGATCTCGGTCGACGCGCTTGAAGCCCTTGAAGTGAACGTCGCGCCCTACAGCGTCGAGTACAACAAGTTCACCGGCGGCAACCTGAACGCCGTGACCAAGTCGGGCACGAACACGTTCCGGGGTTCGCTGTTCTATGAATTCTCCGACGAAGGCATGTCCGCCACCCGCCAGCTGAACCGGTTCGGCGGCTTCTCGAACACCAACCCGTTCGAGACCAAGACCTGGGGCGCGACCCTCGGCGGTCGGATCATCCGCGACCGTCTGTTCTTCTTCGTGTCCTACGAAAAGACCGAGGCGACCAACCCGCTGACCCACGGCCCGTCCACGCTCAATCGTCCGATCACCCCCGGCAACGCCACCGCGGCCGACATCGCCGGACTCCAGAACACCCTCAACACCCTGTACGGCTTCTCTTACGACGTGGACAACTCCACGCTCGACAACCTTGTCTTCTTCGAAGAAGACGAGAAGTGGCTGGCCAAGGTCGACTTCAACATCACCGACGACCAGCGGGTGGTGTTCAACTACCAGCTGACCGACGGCAACCGCGTCACGATCGGCGACGCTGCCAACGCCACCGGCACCTATCCGTTCGCCTCGAACTTCTACAACAAGGGTGAACGCCTCGAGACCTACGGCATCCAGCTGTTCTCCAACTGGACGCCGGAGTTCAGCACCGAGCTGACCTGGAACCGCAAGGAAGTTCTCACCGTCCAGAACCCGCTGGCCGGCTGCGCCGATGGTCCGCAGGGCACCGGCGACGAGGAGTGCGAGTTCGCCCAGGTCGAGATCCGCGCCGGCACGACCACCGTGTTCGCCGGCCCCGACCGCAGCCGTCACGCCAACGAGTTGACCAACGAGCTGGAGACCTGGGGCGCCAAGGCTGAATACACCCTGGGCAACCACACCCTGCTCGCCGGCTGGCTGCGCGAAGACTACACGGCCATGAACCTGTTCGGATCGCAGGCCGAAGGCCGCATCAACTTCGACAGCATCGCCGACTTCAACATCGGCCGCGCCTCGCGCATCCGCTACCAGAACGCTTTCCGCGACGCGAACGGCGACGGCTTCCGGAACGAGGAAGACGCCCGGATCAACGTCGACTACCTGCAGAACTCGCTCTACGTGCAGGACACTTGGGAAGTGACTCCGGACCTGACCCTGCTGGCCGGGCTCCGTTACGAAGTCTACGGCGGCGACCTTCGCCCCAACCGCAACGTCAACTTCTTCAACCGCTACGGTTTCAACAACGACCGTACGCTGGATGGCATCGACATCTGGCTGCCGCGCTTCAGCTTCGACTGGCGCCCGGAAGAAGGCCTGCGGATCTCCGGCGGCATCGGCCTGTTCTCGGGCGGCAGCCCGACGGTCTGGGTGGCCAACAGCTTCTCCAACGACGGCACCACCCTGACCACGCTGGACTGCACCCGCACCGGCACCGCGTCCGTGACCTGCCCGCAGACGGTGAAGGACTACCTGAACAACGTCCTCGCCGGCGGTGCGACCCTCTACAATCTGCCCGCCGCCGTCGAAAACTACTTCGCCGGCGTCAACATCAACTCCGCCGCCGTGGTCACCGCCCCGACCAACGCCATCGCGCCGGGCTTCGAGATCCCGTCGAGCTGGAAGGCTTCGCTCTCCCTCGACAAGACCATGGACTTCGCCGAGGCAGACTGGGCGAGCAACTGGAACCTCGGCGTCGATATCCTGATGACCGAGACCAACAAGGGCATCACCTGGCTCGACTATCGTGCGGGCACCACGCCTTGCGGCACCGCGCCGGACGGCCGTCCGGTCTACCTCGGCTCGGGCATCTGCAAATTCAGCACGACGACCCCGGTTGACCGTCTGGGCGGCAGCAGCAACCAGGACCTGGTTCTGACCAACACCGAAGACGGCCACAGCTACGCCCTGGCCTTCCGCTTCGCCAAGACCTTCGACTTCGGTCTGTCCGCGCGCGGCAGCTACACCAAGACCGACGCCGAAGACGTCAACCCGGGCCTGTCCTCGGTGGCCTTCTCGAACTGGTCGAACAACGCCACCTCGGATGTGAACGGCCTCCAGGCCGCCCGCTCCAGCTACGAGGTCGAGGACTCCTTCAAGCTCGACCTGAGCTGGAAGAAGAAGTTCTTCGGCGACAACTACACCCGCATCAGCATGTTCGCCGAGCACCGCACGGGCTACCCCTATAGCCTGGTGTTCAACACCTCGGGGTCCACCTGCACGGGCGCCACCGCGCTTGCCCCGGCGACGGTCACCAACTTCAATGGCGGCAACTGCATGTTCGGCGACACCTCGTCGGCGACGGCCACCTTCAACCGCCAGCTGCTCTACATCCCGACTGTGGGTGACTCGCGGGTCCGCTTCGCCAGCGTTGCGGCCGAGACGGCGTTCAACAACTTCGTCGCCGCCAACGACCTGGAACAGTACCGCGGCCAGATCCTTCCGAAGAACTCGCAGACGTCGGACTGGGTCACGCGGATCGACCTGCGCCTGAGCCAGGAGTTCCCGGCCTTCTTCCCGACCGGGGCGAAGCTGGAAGGCTTCCTGGATATCAAGAACCTGGCCAACCTGCTCAACGACGAGTGGGGCGTGCAGGAACAGGTCGAGTTCCCGTACATGGCCGCGCCGGTGACCGCGTCGATCGAATGCGCCACCGTTTGCAACGCTACTGGCGGCACCTACCGGTATGTCTACCAGACGGCTACGGCGATCCCCTTCGACACCGCCAACTCGACGGCCGCGCGCCGCTCGTCCTGGCAGATGAAGGTCGGCCTGCGCTACAAGTTCTAGTCCTCAACGGACCTGAACGAGAGACAGGAAGGGCGGTCCGGAAACGGGCCGCCCTTCTTCTTTGTCCGTTTCACTTGACGTCGTCCCCCATCGCCATCACTTCCCCTCGCCTCATGAGCACCCCGATCATCCCCGCCGAATGGGCTCCGCACCGCGCGATGTGGCTGGGTTTCCCCAGCCATGGCGAGCTGTGGCAGGACGACCTCGAACCCGCCCAGGACGAGGTCGCCGACCTCGCCCGCGCCCTGGCCGGGCCGGGCGAGGAACGCGTGCGGCTGATGGTCTGCGGCGACGAGGCCGAGGCCGCCGCCCGCAAGCGGCTGGACGGCGTCGCCGGGGTGGAGATCGTCCGCGCCCTGTTCGGCGACATCTGGCTGCGCGACACCGGCCCGATCTTCCGCGAGGACGGCAAGGCCATCGGCTTCCGCTTCAACGGCTGGGGCGGCAAGTACGACCTGGAGGGCGACGACCAGGTCGCCGCCCAGATCGCCGCCGCCTCCGGCGCGCCGCTGATCGCCAATGACTTCATCCTCGAGGGCGGGGCAGTCGACCACGACGGCTGGGGCACGGTGCTGACCACGCGCCAGTGTCTGCTCAACCCCAACCGCAACCCCGGCTGGGACGAGGCGACGGCCGAGGCCGCCCTGCGCGAGGCCCTGGGCGCCCGCAAGGTGCTGTGGCTGGGCGATGGCCTGCGCAACGACCACACCGACGGCCATGTCGACAACCTGGCGCGCTTCGTCGCCCCCGGCGTCGTGGCGAGCCCGATCGCCTGGGGCAAGGCCGACCCGAACGCCGAGCTCTATGACGAGACCGCCCGCCAGCTGGCCGCCATGACCAGCCCGCGCGGCGCGCCGCTGCAGGTCATGCGCATCCCCTCGCCGGGCTGGATGGACGGCGACGGCGGACCCGCGCCCGCCAGCCACATGAACTTCATCATCGCCAACCGCGCGGTGATCGTGCCCCTGTACGAGGACGAAAAGGCCGGCGCCTTCGCCGTCGACGCGGTCCAGAGCCTGTTCCCCGAGCGCAAGGCCATCGGCCTGTCCTCGAAGGCCATCCTGACCGGCGGCGGCTCGTTCCACTGCATCACCCAGCAGGAGCCTGCCTGATGGCCCGGACCCTCAGCCTCGCGGCGATCCAGACCCGCTACGGCTCCGACATGGACGCCAATATCCGCAAGACCGAGGGCTTCATCCGCCAGGCGGCGGCGGCCGGCGCCCAGGTGATCCTGCCCTCGGAGCTGTTCCAGGGCCCCTACTTCTGCGTCAGCCAGGAGGAGCGCTGGTTCGACACGGCCTATCCCTGGCGCGAACATCCGGCGGTGAAGGCGCTGGCCCCGCTGGCCGGCGAGCTGGGCGTGGTCATCCCGATCTCGATCTTCGAGAAGGAAGGCCCGCACTATTTCAACAGTCTGGTGATGGCCGACGCCGACGGCGCGCTGCTCGGGGTCTATCGCAAGAGCCATATCCCCGACGGCCCCGGCTACCAGGAGAAGTACTACTTCCGGCCGGGCGACACGGGTTTCAAGGTCTGGGACACGCGCTTTGGCCGCATCGGCGTCGGCATCTGCTGGGACCAGTGGTACCCCGAGTGCGCCCGGGCCATGACCCTGATGGGCGCGGAGGCGCTGCTCTATCCGACCGCCATCGGAAGCGAGCCGCACGACGCCAGCCTCGACACGGCCCTGCCGTGGCGCCGGGCGATGCAGGGCCACGCGGTCAGCAACATCATCCCGGTGGTCGGCGCCAACCGCATCGGCTTCGAGCCGTGGGACGGCTATCCGAACGGCGGCCAGACCTTCTACGGCTCGTCCTTCATCGCCGACCATCGCGGCGATCTGGTCTCGCAGCTGGGCCGCGACGACGAGGGCCTGGTGCAGACCACGGTGGACCTGGACTTCCTGCGCACCCACCGCGCCGCCTGGGGCTTCTTCCGTGACCGCCGGCCGGACCTCTATGGCGCCCTGGCCAGCCCGCGGCCGGCCTGATGATCGCCACCGACCGCCTGATCCTGCGCAACTGGCGGCCGTCGGACCTTGAGCCCTGGACGGCGATGAACGCCGACCCCGAGGTGATGGAGCATTTCCCGGCGACGCTGACCGCGGACGAGGCCGCCGCCATGCTGGCCGCCAACCAGGCCCGGATCACCGACACCGGCTGGGGCCTGTGGGCGGTCGAGCGGCGCGACGACGGCGCCTTCCTGGGCTTCACCGGCCTGATGCCGCTGCGCGAGAGCAATCCGCTGGCGCCCGGCGTCGAGATCGGCTGGCGTTTCGCCCGCCACGCCTGGGGCGCCGGCTACGCCAGCGAGGCGGCCCGCGCGGCGCTGGCCTACGGGCTCGGGCGTCTGGCCCTGCCGGAGGTCGTCTCCTTCACGGCCACGGGCAACCTGCGCTCACAGGCGGTGATGGACCGCATCGGCATGACCCGCCGCGAGGATCTCGACTTCGACCACCCGGCGCTGCCCAGAGGCCATGTGCTGGAGCGGCATGTGGTCTGGGTGGCGCGGGCGCCACATTAGCGGGCAGCCTGCCGTCGACGCGCCCGCAGCGGGCGATCATGCCTTGACGCGTTGATATGTTATTTCATAACATTTCAGCATCGTCCAGTTGCCGGAACCTGTCCATGTCCCTTCGACGCCTCCTGTTCGCCGCCGCCTGCGGTCCGGCCCTCATCGTCACGCCCGCGCTCGCCGCCGAGGCGCCGCCGACCGACGTCGACCAGGTTGTGGTCACCGCCGCGCCGTTCGCCATCTCCATGGACTCGGCCACCACGAGCATCGAGGTGATCGGTCGCGACGAGCTGGACATCACCCCGCCCGCCGGGCTCGGCGACATGCTGTCCGGGGTGCCGGGGCTGCGGTCGAGCTCGTTCGGTCCGGGCGCGAGCCGGCCTGTGGTGCGGGGCCTGGCCGGCCCGCGCGTGCTGGTTCTGAATAACGGCGTCGGCCTGATCGACGCCAGCGCCCTGTCGCCCGACCACCAGGTGGCATCGGACCCGGGCGAGGCCCAGCGGATCGAGGTGCTGCGCGGCCCGGCGGCCCTGCTCTACGGCGGGTCGGCCATCGGCGGCGTGGTCAACATCATCGACGACCGCATCGCCCGCAGCGCGCCGGAGGCGGCCGTGTCCGGTCGCCTCAACGGCTCGGCCGGCTCGGTGGACGACAGCCGCTCCATCGGCGGCGCGCTGGTCTTCGGCTCCGGTCCGCTGGTCTTCACGCTCGACGGCATCCATCGCCAGAGCGACGACTACGAGATCCCGGCCTATCCGGAGTCCGCCCGCCAGCTGGCCGAGGAGGGCGAGACGGCCGAGACGCCGTTCCCCGAGCGGCTCGAGAACAGCGCCGTGGACCTGGACGCCTTTGGCGCCGGCGTCAGCTGGATTGGGTCCGACGGCTATTTCGGCATTGCGGTGAAGCACACGGAGACGACCTACGGCGTGCCCGGTCACGCGCACGAGGAGCCGCCGGTTCCGCCGCCTGTTCCCGAGCCGGAAGAGTTCGTGACCATCGGCCTCGAACAGACGCGGGTCGACCTGCGGGGCGAATGGCGCGGCGCCATCGGCCCGTTCGACACGGTGCGCTTCAGCGGCGGCTGGGCTGACTACACCCACACCGAGTTCGAGGGCGACGCGGTCGGCACCCGCTTCTTCTCCGACGGCTGGGAAGGCCGCCTGGAGCTTGTCCAGGCCGAGCGCGACGGCTGGAACGGCGCCGTCGGCGTCCAGGCCCTGAAGCGCGACTTCGACGCCGCCGGCGACGAGGCCTATGTGCCGCGCACGGAAATCTCCGAGATCGGCGTCTTCACCCTGCAGCGGGTGGACCTGGGCGACTGGGGCGTCGAGGGCGGTCTGCGCCTGGACCGCCGCGAACTGAAGAGCACCGTCGGCGAGCGCGACTTCTCCGGCGTCTCGGGCTCGGTCGGCGTCTTCGCCCGCCCGGCGGAGGGCTGGTTCCTGGGCCTGAGCCTGTCGCGCACCACCCGGGCGCCGACCGAGGCGGAGCTGTTCGCCGACGGACCGCACGTCGCCACGCGCGGCTACGAGGTCGGTGATCCCGATCTCGACGCCGAGATCGCCACCTCGCTGGAAGGGACGATCCACTATGGCGACGGCCGTCTCGAGGCCGACCTCCACCTGTTCGTCGTCGACTACGAAGGCTTCATCGACCTGAGCCCTACCGGCGCGGTAGAGGACGACCTGGACGTCTTTGCCTATGTCCAGACCGACGCCCGCTTCCATGGCTTGGAGGCCGAGGCCAGCTTCCGCATCTGGCAACAGGGCGAGCGCAGCCTGTCTCTGGACCTGGGGGCCGACTACGTCCGCGCGTCCAGCGACCTGGGCCCGCCCTCGCGGATCCCGCCCTGGGCGGTCAGCAGCAAACTGGTCTGGCAGGGCGCTGATCTGGGCGGCTGGGTCGAGCTGCGGCGCGTGGCCGGCCAGGACCGGGTCTCGGACTTCGAGCTGCCGACCGACAGCTACACGCTGCTGAACGCCGGCGCGACCTGGGCGCCGCCGGCCCTGCAGGGCGTCAAGCTGTTCGTCGAGGGCCGCAATCTGGGTGACGAGGAAATCCGCGAACACGCCTCGTTCCTGAAGGACATCGCCCCCCAGCCGGGTCGCGGCCTCCGCGCCGGCTTCAGCTGGCGGTTCTAGCGTGCGTTAGGCGGAAGTGTACGCGGTTCCGCCGCCCGAACGCGCTCTAAGTGTTTGAATCCAGAGCATGCTGATCCGGGTCAGATGATTCCATCTGACCCGGGCATGCTCTAGAAGCGGGGACATGGACCTGGGTCCGCGTCCCCTGCCGCTTGAAGCCGATGGGGACACGCACAGAAGTGCATGTCCCCGGCTGATCCCTACCCGAGCACGGTCTTGCCGTTCTTCACCACGGTGACGCCGCGGTCCTTCACGCGGGCCTCGAAGGAGACGACGTCGCCGTCCTTCCACAGATCGACGCTGATCGTCTCGCCCGGGAAGACCGGGCTGGAGAACCGCACCTGGTGGCTCTTGATCCGCGAAGGGTCGAAGTCGGCATAGGCCTGAAGCACGGCGCGGCAGGTGATGCCGTAGGTGCACAGGCCATGCAGGATCGGGCGCGGGAAGCCGGCCGCCTTCGCGATGCCGGGATCGGAGTGCAGCGGATTGCGGTCGCCGCTCAGGCGGTAGATCAGCGCCTGGTCGGGCTTGGTCGGGATGTCCACGGTCAGGTCAGGCGCGCGGGTGGGGACCTCGTGAGCCTCCGGCGCGCCGTCTGCGGGACCGCCGAAATTGCCGTCGCCGCGGGCGAAGGTCGAGCCGGTGAGGGTGGCGATCTTCTCGCCGGTCTTGGCGTCCTTCAGCACGGTCTCGTTGTAGATGACCGCGCCCTTGTCGCCCTTGTCATAGGCGCCGATGATGCGGCCCTCGGCGGTGATCGACGCCTCGGTCGGGAAGGTCTTGTGGAACTCGACCTTCTGCTCGCCATGGACCACCAGCAGGAAGTTGATGCCCATCTTGCCGACGCTGGGCCCCGCGCCCCAGGCGACCGTCGTGGCCATGGTCGGCACGGCCTTCAGGCCGCTCTCGTAGACAAAGGGCAGCTCCCTCAGATCCATCGGGTCGTTCCCGAGGCCGATGCCCAGGGCGTAGAGCATGGTCTCCTTCTCGGTCCAGGCGAACGCCTGGGGTTCGCTGGTCAGCGACAGGATTTCTGGGTAGGCGATGGGCATCGGCGTCGTCCCGCGGTTAGGGTTTATATTCTTGCGCCGATTGAACCCGCTTCTACCCGGCAAGCGCAAGACGGGTGGTTGCATTGCCGCGTTCCACCGGATCGGCTAGAAGCGCCGCCTCGACCTTCCCGCGCGGCCGGACGTCGTCCGCGCGCCTCCTCAAGAGACTAGAATGGCCACCGAACAAGTTGCACCCGCTGCCGTGACCGGCCAGCTTCAGTTCTACACGACGCCCGAGCCGCTCAGCCGCGACGCGCATGGCGGCCTTGCCGTCCAGCAGCTGGAGCGTCCGTTCGGGTTCGCCGAGAAGGGCCATGTCGTGCCCCTGACCGTCGCCGAGTTCGGCTTCGCCGCGGTCAGCTACCCGATCATCTTCGGCGGCGCGAGCTACATGCCGCTGGCGGTGATGGGCATCAACGGCGGCGAGAACATGTTCGTCAAGGACGGCAGCTACACCGTCGGCTCCTACGTTCCGGCCTACACCCGCCGCTTCCCGTTCGTGCTGGCGGCCGACGACGCCCAGAGCCGTCTCGTCGTCTGCATCGAGCGCAACGCCGAAATCTTCTGCGACAAGAGCAAGGCCGGCAGCCTGCCGCTGTTCACCGCGACCGGCGAGCCGTCGGAGTACACGGCCAACGCCATCAAGTTCTGCGAGGACTTCGAAACCGAGCGTCGCCGCACCGAGGCCTTCGTGGCCGTGCTGACCGAGTTGGACCTGTTCCACACCCGTGAGGCGATCTACCAGCAGCCGAACCCGGACGGCACCTTCACCCCGGTGAAGATGGCCGAGTACTTCGCTGTCTCGGAAGAGAAGCTGAACGCCCTGCCGGCCGAGAAGCTGGTCGAGCTGCGTGACAGCGGCGCGCTGGAGAAGATCTACAACCACCTGACCTCGCTGGTCGGCTGGGACCGCCTGATCGCCATCGCCACCGAGCAGGCGATGCTGCGCCAGGCCCAGGCCGCGAACGCCTAGGGCGCTCCGGCCTTCTGATCGATCAAGGGCTCCGCCGGCGACGGCGGGGCCCTTTTTCGTTGCGTGAGTCGGTCGCAGCCCACCCGGAGTGGCGCGGCCTCCCTGCGCCCTTCGCGACGCTCGCTTGAGGCTCGCGAAGGACGCACTGGCCCTCAGCGCGCGAACACGCTCCGCGTCAGGCACGAGAACACCAGCCGGCCGGCCTCGTCGAGCAGGTCGTGCTGGGCGATGACGATGCCCTTGTCGTCGCCCACCGGGTCCTTGCCCATGATGGTCATCCGCCCCCGCAACAGTTCGCCGGACGGCGGGTTGCGCGCCCAGCGCAGGGCGTCGACGCCCAGCCGCTTGGTCATCGGCCAGCTCGCGCTGGCCTGCTCGTCCAGCCGCGACCAGATGGCGAACAGCATGGCGTCGGGCGCCCCGCCGTCGGTGTCCCACCCGGGCGCGAAGGCGCGGGAGAAGCTCTCCAGGGCGGCGGGGTCGACCACGGCGGCGCCGAGGTTGACCACCATGCCGACCTGGATCTCGTCAAAGCTTGCGGGCAAGACTCAGGGCTCCGGTGAAATGCGAACCAGCAGCTTGCCGTCATGCGCGCCGGTGAACAGCAGTTTCACGGCTTCGGCGGCGTTTTCCAGCCCGTCGACCACATGCGCCTTCCATTTGAGCTGTCCGCTCATCACCGCCGGCGCCAGTTCGGCGATCGCCTCCATGGCGCGCGGGATGAAGTCGATGACGATGAAGCCCCGGATGGTCAGCCGGTGCATCAGGATGCGGGCGAAGTCGGTCGGGCCGGCGGCGACGCCCTCGCTGTTGTAGCCGCTGATCATGCCGCACAGGGGCACGCGGCCGAAGTTGTCATCCGGCTGATCACCGCGTCCATGATCTCGCCGCCGACATTCTCGAAGTTGACGTCGATGCCGTTCGGGCACAGCCGGTCCAGCGCCGCGCCGACATCCTCGTTCTTGTAGTCGATAGCCCCGTCGAACCCGAGCTCCCCGGTCAGCCAGGCGCACTTCTGCGGACCGCCGGCGATGCCGATGACCCGGGCGCCGCGCATCTTCGCCAGCTGCCCGGCGATCGAGCCCACCGCCCCGGCGGCCGCCGAGACCACCACGGTCTCGCCCGGCTGCGGCTTGCCGAAGTCGTTGAGGCCGTACCAGGCGGTCAGGCCGGTGGCGCCCAGCACGCTCATGAAGGCGGTCAGGGGCACGCCCGGCAGCAGCGGCACGGGGCTGAGCGTCGCTTCATGGGCGATGGTGTGGCTCTGCCAGCCGGACAGGCCGGCATTGACGACGGTCCCTTCCGGAAAGCGTTCCGACCGGCTGGCCTCGACCACGCCGAGGGTGCCGCCGCGCATGACCTCGTTCAGGCCGACCGGCGGCAGGTACTGGTCCTGGTCGCTCATCCAGATGCGGTTGGTCGGGTCCAGCGACAGGTAGATGTTGCGGACCAGAACCTCGCCGTCCGCCAGCGCCCGGATCGGCGTCTCGACGAACTCCAGGTCCCCCGGCGATATCTCGCCGACCGGACGTTTGCGGAGGATCCACTGGCGATTGACGGACATGCGCTTCTCCCTGTTTTGCCAAGGATCATGGCGCGGCCCCTGCGGAAGTCGAGGGGGTCGCGGCCGATTGCGGTGGCAGGGGGCGGGGGCCACGCCATATAGACGGGTCATGAGCCGCCTTCTCGCCGCCCTCGCCGTTGTCCTCGCGCTGCTGGGGCCGACCTTCGCCGCCGCCGCGCCGGTCGACACCGGCCACCTGGAGGCCGAACTGGTCGCCCAGGAGCGCGGCGCGGTTCCCGGCGGGACGGTCTACGTCGCCCTGCGCCAGAAGATCGACAAGGGCTGGCACACCTACTGGCGCAATCCCGGCGATTCCGGCGAGCCGACCACGATCAAATGGACGCTGCCCGCCGGCTGGCAGGCGGGCGAGATCGTCTGGCCGACCCCGGCCCGCATGCCGATCGGGCCGCTGCTCAACTACGGCTATTCGGGCGAGGTGCTGCTGCCGGTCGCGATCCAGGTTCCCGCCACGGCGGCGGTCGGATTCACGGTGACGCTGAAGGCGGACGCCACCTTCCTGGTCTGCGAACTGACCTGCGTGCCGGAATACGCCAGCCTGACGCTGGAGGTGCCGGTCGTCGCCGCCGCCGCCGGGCCCGACCCGGTCTGGGGCGACAGGATCGCCGCTACGCTGGTCGCCGCCCCGAAGGCCTCGGGCCTCGCCGCCGTCTACGCCGTCGAGGGTCAGACGCTGCGGCTGGCCGTCACGGGCGCGCCGCTCAAAGGCGCCGACCTGTCGCGGGCCTATTTCTTTCCGTTCGACGCCACGGTCCTGGACCACGCCAGACCCCAGCCCATCGAGCGGGGCGCCGACGGCCTGACCCTCAGTCTGCCGGCCGGGATCGCGGTCAGCGCCGGCCAGACGCCGGCCACCATCGCCGGGGTGCTGTCGCTCGGCGACCGGGCATGGGAGGTTGCGGCCTCGGCGGGCGCGATCCCGGCCGGAGCTCTGGGCGGCGGAACCCTGCCGCCGGCGCCGATCGACGATCACGGACCGATCGCCGCGACCGGCGCCGCCATCGGCCTGCCGCTGGCGCTGGCGTTCGCCTTCCTCGGCGGGTTGATCCTCAACCTGATGCCCTGCGTCTTCCCGGTGCTGTCGATGAAGGCCGCCGCCCTGGCCGCCCACGCCCATGACAGCCGCGCCGCCCGGCGGCAGGGAGTCGCCTATCTGCTCGGCGTTCTGGCCACCTTCCTGGCGCTGGCCGGCGCCCTGATCGCGCTAAAGGCGGCGGGCCAGGCGATCGGCTGGGGCTTCCAGCTGCAGTCGCCGGTCATGGTCGCGGCGCTGGCCCTGGTCATGCTGCTGGTGGCGCTGAACCTGTCGGGGGTGTTCGAGGCCGGGACCTCGCTGCAGGGCGCAGGGGCGCAGGCCGCCTCACGCGGCGGCCTGACCGGCAGCTTCCTGACGGGGGTGCTGGCGGTAGTCGTGGCCGCCCCCTGCACCGCGCCGTTCATGGCCTCTGCCATGGGCTACGCCCTGACTCAGGACGCCTGGCTGTCGCTGCCGGTGTTCGCCGCCCTGGGTCTGGGGCTGGCCGCGCCGTTCGTGCTGCTGTCCTTCGCCCCGGCCCTGCTGCGGCGCATGCCCCGGCCCGGGCCGTGGATGGAGACCCTGCGCCACGTCCTGGCCTTCCCGATGTACGGCGCCGTCGCCTGGCTGGTCTGGGTTCTGGCCCAGCAGACCAGCCCCGCCGGTCTGGCGCTGGCCCTGGCCGCCGGGGTGCTGGCCGCCTTCGCCGCCTGGCTCTGGGGCCTGGCCCAGCGCCGGCCGCCGGCCCCTATCGCGCGCGGCCTCGCCGCCCTGATGGCCGTCGGCGTCGTCGCCCTGACCGGCCTTCTGGCCGTGCAGGCGCCCGCCCCGGCGAGCGCCGCCGCACCGGCGTCCGGCGAGACCGCGGAGGTCCCCTACGAGCCCTGGTCGCCCGCCCGGGTGGCCGCCCTGCGCGCCGAGGGGCGACCGGTCTTCGTCAACTTCACCGCCGCCTGGTGCGTCACCTGCCAGGTCAACGAGCGCACCTCGCTGTCGACGAAGACGGTCGCCGAGGCCCTGACCCGCAACAACGCCGTCTACCTGAAGGCCGACTGGACCAACCGCGACGCCGTGATCGCCGCCGCCCTGGCCGAGCATGGCCGCGCCGGGGTGCCGCTCTATCTGGTGTATGGCGCTGGCGGGTCTTCGCCCGCCATACTGCCGCAACTGTTGACCGAAGGCATGGTGGCCGATGCGCTCGACAAGGCCGCCGCCAGATAGGGAGCCGCCGATGACCCTCACCCGTCGTTCCGCCCTGGCCCTTCCGGCCCTGGCCCTGTTTCCCGCCACCGCCCTTGCCGCGCCGGCCCCGGGCTTTTCGCTGAAGGACGCTGACGGCCGCGTCCGCACCCTGGCCGAGTTCCGCGGCAAGGTCGTGGTCCTCGAATGGATCAACGAGGGCTGCCCCTATGTGAAGAAGCACTACCAGGGGAACATGCAGGCCCTCCAGAAGGCCGCCGTTGCGGACGGCGTCGTCTGGCTCAGCGTCTGCTCCTCCGCGCCCGGACAGCAGGGCCATGTCGACGGCGCCGGCGCAAAGCGCTTCATCGCCGCCAGGGGCGCTGCGCCGACCGCCTTCCTTCTCGATCCGACCGGCGTCGCGGGCAAGGCGTACGGCGCCAAAACCACGCCGCACATGTACATTGTCGATCAGGCCGGCCAGCTGGTCTACCAGGGCGGCATCGACGACAAGCCGACCGCCAACGTCGCCGACATCGCCGGCGCCACCAACTATGTGAAGGCCGCTCTGGCCGACCTGAAGGCCGGCCGCCCGGTCAAGGTGGCGTTCAGCAAGCCCTACGGCTGCGCGGTGAAGTACGCCTGATCTGGCCATGCTCTCCCTCGTGGGAGAGCTGTCGCCGAGGAGCGGTGACTGAGAGGGATGCGCCGGCGATGGGTAGGTCCCTCTCCGACCCGGCTCCGCCGGGCCACCTCTCCCACGGGGAGAGGTTGGGCGTTAGGTCCCGCTGGTGACCGTCGCCGGGGTGGTGATCACTTCCACATTGTCGCGCAGCAGCCAGACCATCTCGCGCAGGGCGGCGTCGCGGGCCCGGGGGTCGGCGGCGGCCTCCACCTGGCCGAGGCGCACGGGCAGGTCCTGGGCGATGCCGCGCAGGATGCATTTGAGGTCGCCGTCCGTGCCGCGCTCGGCCAGCAGGAAGTGGGCCTTCATGTCGAGTTCGGTCAGCGCCGCCAGCTCGGTCTTGAAGGCCGCGAAGCCGGCCAGATCGCCGGTCTGACCCTTCCATGCCTCGACGCGGGTCTTCAGCGCGCCGGCCCGGGCGACGATGTCGGCGAACAGCGGCTCGGCGGCCAGCGGCGAGGCCGGGGCGCTGACGCTGGCCGACGTGCGCAGGGTCGCGCCGTCGCCCGGCGTGGCGAACGCCAGCCAGAGGGTTGCGGTGACGGCGATCGCGTCGCAGGACATGGGCCGCGCCTCGTGAGTGCAGGGGTCTCCCCAGTTACGCGGCGCATGGTAAACGGGCCTTTACCATCGGAGTGCGCATGACCGACCTCGCCGCCGCCTGGACCGCCCTCGAGACGGCCGCCCGCACCGATTCCGCCACCCGGATCGTCGACCTGTTCGCCGCCGAGCCGGACCGGCTGGCGCGGCTGTCGGTCGAGGTCGCGGGCCTGACCCTCGATCTCAGCAAGCAGCCCTGGAGCGCCGAGGGCCTGACCGCCGCCCTCGATCTGGCCCGCGCCGCCGGGGTGGAGGCGCGCCGCGACCGGCAGTTCGCCGGCGAGGCCATCAACGTCACCGAGAACCGCGCCGTTCTGCATATGGCGTTGCGGGCCCCGGAGGGCGCCGACTGGCGGGCGGTCGGCAGGCCGGTCTCCGCCGGGGTCGAGGCGGTGCGCAAGGCCATGGCCGCCTTCGTCGCCGACGTCCGCGAGGGCCGTCTGCGCGGCGCGACGGGCAAGGCCTTCACCACCGTACTGCACATCGGCATCGGCGGCAGCGACCTGGGCCCCCGCATGGTCTGGCGGGCGCTGAAGCCCCTGGTCCCGCAGGTGGATGTCGCCTTCGTCGGCAATGTCGATCCCGCCGACATCGCCGCCGCCATGGCGCGGCTCGACCCGGAGACGACGCTGGTCGTTGTCGCCTCGAAAACCTTCACCACCCAGGAGACCATGGCCAACGCCGCCGCCGCCAGGGCCTGGCTGCGGGACGCGCTGGGCGCGGCGGCCGACGACCACTTCGCCGCCTGCTCGACCAACCTGGAAGCCTGCGCCGCCTTCGGCATCCCGGCGAGCCGCGTGTTCGGGTTCGAGGACTGGGTCGGCGGACGCTACTCGATCTGGTCGGCGGTCGGGCTGTCGGTGGCCATTGGCCTGGGCTGGGACGCCTTCGCTGAGTTCCTGGCCGGAGCGGCGGCGATGGACGCGCACTTCCGCACCGCGCCGCTGGAGCGCAACGCGCCGGTGCTGCTGGCCCTGGCCCATGTCTTCAACCGCAATGGCCTCGGCCGGCCCGTGCGGGTGGTCGAGCCCTATGCCGAGCGGTTGGGCCTGCTGGCCGCCTACCTGCAGCAGCTGGAGATGGAGTCGAACGGCAAGCGGGTGACCGAGGCCGGGGCGCCGGTGACCCACGCCACCTCCACCGCCGTGTTCGGCAACGCCGGCACCAACGATCAGCACGCCTTCTTCCAGATGCTGCACCAGGGCACGGACGTCATCCCGGTCGACTTCGTCGCCGTCGCCCGCGCGGAGGAAGGGCCGCCCCGCCAGCACGCCATCCTGCTGGCCAACGCCATCGCCCAGGCCGAGGCCCTGATGACCGGCAGCGCCAACGCCGCCGAGCCGCACCGCCACTTCCCCGGCGACCGGCCGTCCAGCTTCATCCTGCTCGACCGCCTGACCCCGCACGCCCTTGGCGCCCTGCTGGCGCTCTACGAGCACAAGGTCTTCGTCGAGGGCACGCTCTGGGGCGTCGGCAGTTTCGACCAGTGGGGCGTTGAGCTGGGCAAGACGCTGGCGAACAAGGTGCTGGCCGAACTGGAGGGCGGCGCGGCGGGGGCGCACGATCCGTCGACGGCGGCGTTGATCGGGCGGCTGCGGTAGCGCCCTCCCTCCCCGCATGGGGAGGGTGCTCCCGAAGGGAGCGGGTGGGGCGAAGGTGATCAAAGGTCGGCGCCGACCGGCGTGCAAGCGGTTCCCCACCCGTCCGGCCTGCGGCCGTCCTCCCTCCCCAGACGGGGAGGGAGGCTAGGAAAGCGCCAAGTTCTCCGCTATAGCCCCGCCCCGATGACCCGTTCCGCGCACCACCACGGCCACCACCACGCCTTCCCTCGCGGGACGGATCGGGTTCGCGCGGCCTAACCAGCCCAGACGCACACCCTCCGGCCCCGCCCGACGCGGATGGGGCCAGAACGGCTCCATCCGACCCACAAAGTCCTGATGTAGAGCCGCCCGATGACGCAAGAGACTTTCCGACCTGAAGCCCGCGCCCCGCGCGGATTCGCCGACAAGCGCGCAGCGACCCTGCGCGCCGAGAGGCGGATCGTGGAGGCCGTCTCGAAGGTCTATGAGCTTTGGGGCTTCGAGCCGCTCGACACCGGGGCCTTCGAGTACGCCGACGCGCTGGGCAAGTTCCTGCCCGACAGCGACCGGCCCAACGAGGGCGTGTTCGCGCTACAGGACGACGACGAGCAGTGGATGGCCCTGCGCTACGATCTGACCGCGCCGCTGGCGCGGTTCGCGGCGCAGAACTGGGAAACCCTGCCCAAGCCGTTCCGCCGCTACGCCTTCGGGCCGGTCTGGCGCAACGAGAAGCCGGGGCCGGGCCGCTTCCGCGAGTTCATCCAGTGCGACGCCGATACCGTCGGTTCGGCCCGCCCCGAAGCCGACGCCGAGATCATCGCCATGGCGGTTGCGGGGCTGCAGGCGGCCGGGCTGGCCAGGGGCCAGGCGGTGCTGAAGTTCTCCAACCGAAAGATCCTCGACGGGGTCATGGTCGCCGCCGGCGTCGCCGAGGGCCGCCAGAAGCTCACCGTGCTGCGCGCGCTCGACAAGCTGGACCGGCTGGGCCGTGAGGGGGTCCGCGACCTGCTCGGCAAGGGCCGGCTGGACGAGTCGGGGGCCTTCACCCCGGGCGCCGAGCTGTCGACGGCGGCGGCGGGGCTAGTGCTCGGCTTCCTCGACATGGCCGTGGCCGGCGCGCCGCTGGCCCAGCTGGCCGGCGCCCCGTTCGCCCGGGCCGAGGCGGCGATGGAAGGCTTCCGCGAGCTGGAGGCGATCATCGCCGCCCTCAAGGGCCTCGGCATTGACGACACCCAGGCTGTCTTCGATCCCTCCATCGTCCGTGGGCTGGAATACTACACCGGCGCCGTGTTTGAGGCCGACCTGCTGATCGAGACGCCCGACGAGAAGGGCCATCCCGTCCGCTTCGGCTCCATCGGCGGCGGCGGCCGCTACGACGACCTGGTGGCGCGGTTCACCGGCGAGCGGACCCCGGCAACGGGCTTTTCCTTCGGCGTCTCGCGGCTAGCGGCGGCGCTGAAGGCGGCCGGGCGCGAGGCAGCGGGCGAGGGGCGGGGCCCGGTGGTGATCATCGCCTTCGACCAGGCCCGCATGGCCGACTACTTCGCCGTGGCGGGCGAGCTGCGGAACGCCGGCATCGCCGCCGAGGTCTATCTGGGAACCTCCGGCATGCGGCCGCAGATGAAGTACGCCGACCGGCGCCTGGCCCCCGCCGCCGTGATCATCGGTGAGGACGAGTTCGCCGCCGGCACGGCCACGGTCAAGGACCTCGACCTCGGCCGCGACCTGTCGAAGGGCGTCACCGACAACGTCGCCTGGAAGGCCGAGCGCCCGGGCCAGCAGACCGTCGCCCGCGCCGATCTGGTGGCCACGGTCCGCAAGATCGTCGAGGCGGCGCAATGAGGCTGGAGCCCGCTGTTCCAGCGGCCGCGCTGGCCGCAATCCGCGCCCCGTTCGCCGAGGCCGGCGCGACGCCGGTCGAGGCGCCCGTGTTGCTGCCGCTGGCCCTGCTGCTCGACTTGTCGGGCGAGGCCATGCGCCCGCGCCTGTTCGTGGTCCAGGCCGAGGGCGGCGAGGAGCTGGCCCTGCGGCCGGACTTCACCATCCCCGTGGCCCGCGCCCACATCGAAAGCGGCGCGGCGCAGGGTCGCTCCGCCTATGAGGGCAAGGCCTTCCGCGCCGCCCCGGCCGGCTCGGAGCGGGCCGAGGAGTTCCTGCAGATCGGCGTCGAGCTGTTCGGCAACGGCGATCCGGCCGTCTCGGACGCCGAGGTCGCGGCCCTGGCCTGGCAGTCCGCAGCGGCGGGCGGTCGCGATGACCTGACCCTGACCTTCGGCGACATCGCCCTGTTCGGGGCCTTCGTCGACAGCCTGGCCCTGGCGCCGGCGCTGGCGGCGCGGCTCAAGCGCCTGTTCACCCGCCCCCGCCTGCTGGCCGCCGAGCTGGACCGCGCCGACGCCGGCGTAACCGTCGAGCGCATCGTCAACCCGCTGGAAGGCGTGCCGGAGGGGCAGGGGCCCGAGGCGCTGCGTCAGCTCTGGGCCATCGCCGGCATCGAGCCGGTCGGGACCCGGCCTCCGGAAGAGATTGTGCGCCGTCTGGCCGACCGCGCGGAGGCTTCACGCACGCCCAGCCTGTCACCCGCCGAGGCGGCCGCCGTGCGCGGCTTCCTCGCCGTCTCCGGGTCGCCCGAGGCGGCGCTGGCGGAAGTCCACCGACTGGCCGGTCCGGCCAAGGCGGCGCTTGATGCGGCCGCGGACGGCTGGGCGCGGCGGCTGGCCGGACTGGCCGAGCGGGGCGTGCCCGCCGGCCGCCTGACCCTCGCCGCCGCCTTCGGTCGCGCCTTCGGCTACTACGACGGCGCCCTGTTCGAGGTGCGAAGCGCGGCGCTGGGTGATGAGCGTCCGGTCGCCGCCGGCGGTCGCTACGACGGCCTGCCGGCCCGGCTCGGCGCGGCCACGACGCTCGGCGCGGTGGGCTGCATGGTCCGTCCGGCGCGAGCCTTTGCGGGAGGTATGGAATGAGCGGTCCTCTTATTCTGGCCATCCCCTCCAAGGGGCGGCTCAAGGAACAGGTCGACGCCTGGCTGGCCGACGCCGGCCTGCCGCTGTCGGCCCCGTCCGGCGGGCGCGGCTACACCGCCCGCATCGCTGCCCTGCCGTCGGTCGAGGTGCGGCTGCTGTCGGCCTCCGACATCGCCTCGGCGCTGGACAGCGGCGAGGTCCACCTGGGCGTCACCGGCGAGGACCTGCTGCGCGAGCAGATCGCCGACCTCGACAACCGGGTCGCCCTGTTGCGGTCGCTGGGTTTCGGCCGCGCCGACCTGATTGTCGCCGTGCCGCGCGGCTGGCTGGATGTCGACACCATGGCCGACCTGGAGGAGGTGGCGCACCAGCACCTGGTCCGCACCGGCCGTCGCCTGCGGGTGGCGACCAAATACATCGCCCAGACCCGCGCCTTCTTCGCCCGGAACGGCGTGGCCGACTATCGCATCGTCGAGTCCGGCGGCGCCACCGAGGGAGCTCCCGCCTCCGGCGCGGCGGAGATCATCGTCGACATCACCACCACCGGCGCCACCCTGGCCGCCAACCACCTGAAGATCCTGGGCGACGGCGTGATCCTCAAGAGCCAGGCGCGGCTGGCGGCCTCGCTGACCGCCGACTGGGACGCCGGACGGCTGGCCGTGGTGCGCCAGCTGCTGGGCGTGGTCGAGGCTCGGGCGCGGGCGCGGGGCAGCGTCATGCTGGTCTGGCCGGCCGAGCAGGACGCCGGGGCCCGCGCGGCGCTGGCCGCCCTTGTGGAGGCCGGGGCGCGGCCGCGCGCCAACGGCCTGCTGCTGGGCGAAGGCGATCTGCTGGCCGCCCAGGCGGCGCTGGCGGCGGCCGGTGTCGGTCCCGTGGCGGCGACTCGCCCCGAGCACCTGTTCGAGCCGGTTTCCGAGGCTGCCGAGTCGCTGGCCGCTCGCGTGACGGTGTAAATTTGACATCAGAGTCAAATTCGCGCCGCCGGCGAGCGTTCTTTTGACGGGGCGATCCAAGAAAAAACCTGTTTTGCGAACTTTCGACGAAATTTCTTGCGCGGAAGCGGCCCCGGCTTGCTTGACAGCGAAACGGATATGCCGTCTTTTGACGGTGCGCGAGACACAAGAACCCCAGAGAGTTCTGGTCTCACGGCGTTTCGGGGAGGAAACGCCCGCTTGGATCGAGTGATCGAGGAAAAAGCTGAGCCCGCCGCGACTATCCCCCGCGGCGGGCTCAGTCCTTTTCGGGACGGTCGCTGAAAACTGACTCCGCCGTCAAAAGTCTGATCAAGGCCTTGCGTGCTTCGACACGCGACCTGCGGTCGCTGCTCAGCATGACGTGGCCGGGTAGCCTTCAATCGACGTCATCCTGAGCAGCCCGCGCAGCGGGCGTGTCGAAGGACGCACCGACGCATGAGACCGCTCAATGACCGCTGACCCCCACGACCCCACGCCCGCCGAGACCGACACCGACCGGTTCGTGGTCATCACCGGCTGTTCCGGCGGCGGCAAATCGACGTTGCTGGCCGAGCTGGCGCGGCGCGGGTTCACCGTCGTGCCCGAAGCCGGGCGGCGGATCGTGCGCGAGCAGGACTGGACCGGCGGCGACGCGCTGCCGTGGACGGCGCCAGTACGGTTCGCCGAACTGGCGGTGTCGCGGTGCGTCGAGAGCCTGATCCGCGTCGGCGGCGAGCCGGGTCCGGTCTTCTTCGACCGAAGTCCGGTCGACCAGCGGGCCGGGCTGGAACGACTGGGCCTGCCGGTTCCGGCGACGGTCGCCGGCGCCGCGGCGCGCTGCCGCTACAACGGGATGGTGTTCGTCGCGCCGCCCTGGCCGGAGATCTTCACCACCGACCCGGAACGCCGCCACGGGCTGGAAGCGGCGCTGGCCGAGTATGGCCCTCTGCGCGCCGTCTACGAACGGCTGGGCTACCGGCTGGTCGACCTGCCCAAGGTCGGGGTCGAGGCGCGTGCGGACTTCGTGATGGCGCGGCTCGGATAGCAGAAGGGGCGATCCTCGCGGACCGCCCCTCCCAGCCGTTCACGATGGGTGTCAGCCCTACCAGATGCGGGCGCGGTCGGACGGCTTGACGTACATGGCGTCGCCTTCCTTGACGTTGAAGGCCTCGTACCAGGCGTCGATGTTGCGCACGGTGCCATAGGCCCGGAAGTAGGGCGGCGAGTGCGGGCCGGTGGTGACCTGCTGCTTCATCGCCTCGTCACGGGCCTTGGCGCGCCAGATCTGGGCGAAGCCGAGGAAGAACCGCTGGTCCCCGGTGAAGCCGTCGATGATCGGCGCCGGCTTGCCGCCCAGGGACAGGTGATAGGCGTCCAGCGCGATCAGCAGCCCGCCGAGGTCGCCGATGTTCTCGCCCATGGTCAGGTCGCCGTTGAGCTTGAAGCCCTCCAGCGGCTCAAAGGCGCCGTACATGGCGCCCAGCCGGCCCTTTCGGGCGTCGAACTGGGCCGCGTCATCGGCCTGCCACCAGTCGTTCAGGCTGCCGTCGGCGTCGTACTTGCGGCCCTGGTCGTCGAAACCGTGGCTGATCTCGTGGCCGATGACCGCGCCGATGCCGCCGTAGTTGATGGCCGGGTCGGCCAGCGGATCGAAGAAGGGCGGCTGCAGGATGGCGGCCGGGAAGACGATCTCGTTCAGGGTCGGGTTGTAGTAGGCGTTGACCGTCTGCGGGAACATGCCCCACTCGTCACGATCAACGGGCTTGCCGAGCTTGCCGGTCTCGTAGGCCCAGTTGAAAGCGTTGATCCGCGCCATATTGCCGTAGAGGTCGTCGGCCTTGATGGTCAGGGCGGAATAGTCGCGCCATCTGTCCGGGTAGCCGATCTTCACCGTGAAGGTGGACAGCTTCTTCTGCGCCCGGGCCTTGGTCTCGGCGCTCATCCAGTCGAGCTTGTCGATGCGGCCCTTCATGGCGATCAGCAGGTCGTTGACCAGCCCCTCCATGCTGGCCTTCGACGAGGCCGGGAAGTAGGCGGCGACATAGAGCTTGCCGACCGCCTCGCCCAGGTTTCCGCCGACCAGCGACGCGCCGCGCTTGGCGCGCGACCGCTGCTCGGGCTGACCCGAAAGGGTCTTGCCGTAGAAATCGAAATTGGCGTCCGAGAAGGCCTTCGACAGGTAGGGCGAGGCCTGGTCGGCGGTGTGGAAGGCCTGCCAGGCCTGGATAACCGGGACCGGCGTCTGGCCGTAGATGGCGGCGATCTTCGTGAAGGCGCTCGGTTCGCCGACGATCAGGCGGCCTGCGCCGTCCAGGCCGGCGCCTTTCGCCCAGGCCTTCCAGGGGAAGCCCGGGGCCATGGCCTCGAGCTCGGCCAGGGTGCGCGGGTTGTAGGTCTTGTCGGCGTCACGTTGCTCGACCTTGGTCCAGCTGACCTCCGCGATGCGGGTCTCCAGCGCGACGATGGCGTCGGCGGCCTTTTCGGCGCCCGACCAGCCGGCCAGCGTCAGGACCTTCGCGACATGGGCGCGATAGGCGGTCTTCTTGTCGGCGAACTTGGCGTCCAGGTAGTAGTCGCGATCCGGCAGTCCGAGGCCGCCCTGCGAGACATAGGCGGCGTACCGGGTCGGGGCCTTGGCGTCCTGCCAGATGTAGGATCCGAAGAAGCTGGCGCCGAAGGCGCCTTGCGAGCGGCCCATCAGGCCGGCCTGGGCCTCGCGGGTGGACGCCGCGCGGATGCGGGCGAAGTCGGCGGCCAGCGGCTTGGCGCCCAGGGCGTCGAGGCCGGCCACGTCCATGAAGCTGTTGTAGAGGCCGCCGATCTGCTGGGCCTCGCCGGCGGCGTTCTGCGTCGCCGAGGCGCGGTCGATGATCGCCTGGGTGCGGCTGTTGGACAGCTCGGCCAGGGCGTTGAACGAGCCCCAGCTGACGCGGTCGGCCGGGATCACCATGTTGTCGAGGTAGGTCCCCGTGGCGTAGCGGACGAAGTTCTCACCCGGCGCGACCTTGCGGTCCATGCCGGCGGTGTCGAAGCCCCAGGGGCCCATGCGGGCGGCCGCGGTGGGGTCCTTGACCGGCGTCGTTGCGGCGGCCGGCGCGGCGTCGGCGGCATTGGCCAGGGCGAAGGCGCCGGCGGCGGCGCTGAGCGCGACAGCCGCGGCGGCCGAAAGCAGAAGGCGTTTCATAGGGCGGGATTCCGGACGATTTTCAGATGGCCGGGACCATGCACCGCCGACCGGGCCAGCGCGCCTTACAAAATGTTCATCCGTCCCCGATTCCGGGGACGCTGAGGTCAGGCCTTCACCCCCAGGACCTCGAGCGCCTGGGCGCGGATGGCCTTGTAGTCGACCTTGCCGTTGGCGGCCCGCACGACCGCTGCGGCGACCATGACGCGCGGAATCTTGTAGTCGGCCAGCCTGCCCTTCACATGGGCGGTCAGATCGGCCAGCGACAGCGGTTCGGCCTCGCCCATGTCGACCACGGCGCAAACCTTCTCGCCGAAGCGGGCGTCGGGGATGCCGACCACCACCGCGTCGCGCACCTGCGGGTGGGTTTTCAGCGCCTCCTCGACCTCCTCGGGGAAGACCTTTTCGCCGCCGGTGTTGACCACCTGCGAGCCACGGCCCAGCAGTTTGATGGTGCCGTCCGCGTTGACCTCGGCGAAGTCGCCGGGCACCGACCAGCGGCGATCCTCGAAGATGCGGAAGGTCTTGGCGCTCTTTTCGGGGTCCTTGTAGTAGCCCGCCGGGATGAAGCCGCCGACGGCGACCAGGCCGCGCTCGCCACTGCCCGCCTCGACCCTGCGGCCGTCCTCGGTGAACACCGCGGAGTTGGGACCGACCAGGAACTGGGCCGTGCCGGCCTCGGCTCCGGCCACGGAGGTCGAGCCGCCCAGGCCGACCGCTTCCGACGAGCCCAGGCTGTCCATCAGCATCGCGCCCGGCGGCAGATGGGTCAGCAGGGCCTGCTTGTTCTCATGGCTCCAGACCGTGCCGGACGAGCCGATGCGCGTGATGCAGGACAGGTCCCAGCGCCCGGGGTTGGCCTCCAGCGCCTCCAGCATCGGCTGGGCGAAGGCCAGGCCGACGATGGAGATGCTGTTGGCGCGCAGGCGGTGAACCTCGTCCCACAGCTCGCAGGAATCGAATCGCCGAGACGGCAGCGAAATGATGCAGCCGCCGGTGTTGAGCACGCCGAAGCTGCCGAACTGCGCGGTGCCGTGCATGAGCGGGCAGGCCACGACCAGCGAGGACGGCGGCGGCAGCGCCATGTCGCCCGCCATGCCGGTCCGGGCGCGAACGCCGGCTTCGGCAGGGGTCTCGAACGGCGGGATCATCAGCAGGGCGTTGCCGCCGGCTCCCAGAACCTGGAACAGGTCGTCCTGGCGCCACATCACCCCCTTGGGCATGCCGGTGGTGCCGCCGGTGTAGAGCAGCAGCAGGTCGTCACCCGAACGGCCCCAGGGCGCGATCACGCGATCGGCGCCCTTGCCGACGATGCTCTCGTACTCGGTCGCCCAGTCGGGAATCGGCGCGCCCTGGTCCTCGACGGCGATCCAGGTCTTCACTTTCGGCAGGCGGGCGCGGATCTCGTCCAGCTTGGGCGCGAAGCCGGCGTGGAAGACGATGGCCTCGGCGTCGGCGTTGTCGAAGAGATAGAAGAGCTCCTCGGCCTCGTAGCGGTAGTTGGTGTTGACCGGCGCGACACCCGCCTTGAACGCGGCGTAGTAGGTCTCGAGGTATTCCGGCGCGTTGAAGAGGTCGGCGGCGACCTTGGCGTTCTGGCCCAGGCCCGCCTTGAGGAAGTGCGCGGCCAGGGCGTTGGCCCGGCGGTCGAAGTCTCGCCAGCTGAGGACGCGGTCCCCCTGGATCTGCGCCGGCCGATCCGGCGTCGCCGCGGCGATTTCTTCCCAGACGTCGGCGAAATTCCAGCCGGACATGCGCATCGCTCCCTGTCACGCGGCCTCTGACGGGCCGTCGCGACAGGTTAGCGGCGGTCAGGCAGGTCGAGTCAACGCGGACGCGACGTCAGCCTAGTGCTTGTGCTCCGGCATCGTCGCGGCGCCCCCGCCGGCGCCCGCCTCAACGACGAACTCGACCTGGACCTTTCCGGCCTTCTCGAAGGTGAGCGTGGCCGGGAAGCGGTCGCCGATCGCCAGGGGCCGTTTCAGCCCGATGAACATCAGATGCCAGCTGCCGGGCTTCATCTCAGCCTTCCGACCGGCCGGAACCGGCATCCCGCCCGGACGAGGATGCATCATGGCCCTGCCGCCCATGATCATGGATTCGTGGATCTCGACCCGCGTGGCGACGGGCGAGGACGCGCTGACCAGGCGGTCGTCCGCCTTGCTCTTGCTGGTCACCGACAGGAAGCCGGCTCCGTTGCCGCCCTGGGGGGCGGGACGGGACCAGGGATGGCCGATGTCCAGCGCGCCGACGGCGAAGCTGTGAGCCTGTGCGGCGCCGGCGAGCAGGGCCGCGGCGAGCGCGAGGGTGAGACTGCGACGGTTCATGGGTCAGGAACTCCTTGAGAGACAGATAGGGGATGGCGGCTCAGAACGCGACCGTGAGGCCGGCGAAGACCGACCGGCCGTCACCGGGCCAGTAGGCGGCGGTGGCGGGGGCGGCGAGGATGGCGGCCTGGACGTTGGAGACATAGGCCTCGTCCGTCACGTTGCGCACGTCGACGAAGGCCGACACCTCGTCAGTCACCGTCCAGCCGGCGTTCAGGTTGAAGACCGCATAGGACGGCGCCGTCGTGGTGTTGCGGTAGTCGACGGTGATGTCCGAGGCCGACCACTCAACCGAGGGGGCGACGAACCAGCCGGTGGGCGACTGGTAGCGCAGCTCGGCGCGATAGAAGTGCTCCGGCACGATGGGCAGCCGGTTGTCGCCGTACTGCACATCGCCGTCGAACCTGAAGTCAGACCAGGTCCAGGTCTGGCGCAGGCGCCATTGCGGGGTGACCTGCCAGTCCAGCGCCGCTTCGAGACCCTGGTGGATGGTCCTGTCCGCGTTGAAGGTCGAGGCGGGAATGCCCGGGGCCACGGTGAACTGCAGCATCTCCTTCTCGAGCTCGGCGCGGTAGAGGGTGACATCCCAGGTGAAGGGGCCGCGGCGGCCGCGGGTCCCGATCTCGGCCGTCCAGGCTTCCTGGGCCTCGACGGGTGCGAAGCCTGTCCCGGTCGGCGACATCGAGCCGAAATTCGGCGGTTCGACCGACTTCGTCAGGTTGGCGAACACCTGGGCGCCGTCCTCTGCCTCCCAGAGCAGGCCGATGCGCGGGGCGAACCAGTCGTACGCCTTCGAGGCCTTCAGGTTGAAGGTCCCGCCGACGCCGGGGAGGGCGAAGCTCTCGTAGTCGCGGCCGGCCCGGCCCCAGGTCCCGCCGGCCACGACGGCCAGCGTGTCGGTGATGAACAGGCGGCCCTCGGCGAAGAGGTCGGCGGCGTCCGCGTTCTGCAGGGTGCGCGAGCGCGGCGCGCCCCGGGCCGTCCCCAGATTGACGTAGAAGTTGGAGTCGAGATCGCCCTTGCGCAGCCAGAGCCCGCCGTAGGCGTCGGCCCGCATTCCGCCGATCTCGCCCTCCCAGTCGAGACGGCCGAAGGCGCCCCAGTTGCGGCTCTGCTGGTCGATGACCTGGAAGATCGGGTGGTCCAGATCCTTCCACAGGCCATAGACGCCGCCTTCGAACACCAGGCTGTCGTTCAGCCGCCAGCTGGTCCGCAGCGAGCCCCGCAGGCCCCGCTGGTTGCGCTGGTAGTCGAGCGCGTAGTTCGCCGGCGCCGTCTGGCTCGGGTCGGCCTGGAACTGGGCCCGGGTAAGGGCGCCGGGGATCTCCTGGTTGATATTCGAGCCGTTGACGATCAGCCGCACCTCGCGGTCCTCGCCGAAGGATCGGCCAAGGTTGAAGGAGGCGAACTGGATGTTCTGCTGGCTCTGCGAGCGCCAGCCCTGGCCGGTCTGGTTGGTGACGCCGGCGTAGAGGTCCCAGTCGCCGCCCTGGCGGGCCAGGGCCAGGCTCTGGCGCAGGAGGCCGAACGAACCGCCGTCGATGCGGAGCTGGTTGTCGAAGCCTGCGGTCCTGCCCGTCGGGGTGACCATGTTGATCGCCCCGCCGAGCAGGGCCCCGCCGAAGCGCAGGGCGTTGCCGCCACGATAGACCTCGGTGAAGCGGGTGGTCAGCGGATCGGCGATCTGGCTGTCGCCAAAGCCGTCGGCCTCGTTCAGCGGCAGGCCGTCCTGGGCGATCAGCAGGCCGCGGTTGTGGTTGGCGTTGCCGATGCCCGACCCGCGGATCGAGATGCGGATGTCACCGCCCCACTTCTTCTGGGCGTAGACGCCCGGCGCGTCGCGCAGGACGTCATCCAGGCCGACGGCGAAGCGGTTCTGGTAGGATTCCGAGGAAATCACCGAGACGGCGCCGGGCGTTTCCGACAGACGCCGACGGGCGTCGGCGACGACAGCGGGGTCCTCGGGGTCCGGGCGGGCGGTGACGATCACCGAGTCGACGGTGGTCTCGGGGGCCTCGACGGCCAGGGCGGGGGTGGCGAAGGCGCCGGCGGCGACGCCGGCGAGCAGCAGGGCGCAAACACGCGCACCATGGGAGACAGACATGACGGATTCTCTTCCGAACGGAGACTGACAGGGCGCGCACGGCGGCGCGCCCGGTGAAGGGCTCAGGCGTTCAGAAGGGCCGGCGGCGCGGTGGAGGGCGGACGGGGCGGCGCATGGCTTCGCGTCGCCGGGCGGTCGCGGCCGGGGCGCGCGATCTCGAGGCCGACGGCATAGCCGGCGAGATCGACGGTCAGGGCGGAGGCCTGCACCGTCGCGACCGAGGCCATCACGCAGTCGTGGCACTTGAAGCCGCCGAAGCCGTCATGCTCGCCGGCGTCGCCGGGAACCGACAGGGTCACCGCGCCTTCCGCCGTACAGACGACGGTGGTGTGACGCTCGACCGGCGCGGTCTCGTGGGCCAGCGAGGCGGCCGGGATCATCAGCTGGGTCAGCAGCGACAGGACCGCCAGCGCCGCGGGAATGAAGCCGCGACGGGTCCGGCGATGATTTTCGCGGCGAAGCCCCATGGCCGGCCCGCATATTCCGGTCGCCGGGGTTACGCAAGCGGCGCGGCGCGGGCCATACTGCCGCATCATCAAACTGGAGACGGCATGGCGGGCGAGGTTCAACCGGGCGAGTACAAGGATGTTGTCCTCTTCCTGGCGACGGCGGGGGTGGTGGTGCCCCTGTTCCGCCGGTGGAAGATCAGCCCCATCCTCGGCTTCCTCGGCGCCGGCGTGCTGTTGGGACCTTACGGGCTGGGCTCGCTGGCCGACACCATCCCCTGGCTGGCCGTGGTGACCATCGGCAATCCCGATGACATGGCCCAGCTCGCCGAGCTGGGCGTGGTCTTTCTGCTGTTCATGATCGGGCTGGAGCTCAGCTGGGAGCGGCTGCGCCTCATGCGGCGGCTGGTCTTCGGCATGGGCGGACTGCAGGTGACGCTGTGCACCGCGGTGATCGCCGGGGTGGCGATGGCCTTCGGGCTGCCCCTGCCGGCGGCCGCGGCCATCGGCGCGGCCCTGGCGCTGTCCTCGACCGCCATCGTCATGCCGCTGCTCGCCGAGAGCAAGCGCCAGCACAGCCAGGCGGGACGGGCGACCTTCGCGGTGCTGCTGTTCCAGGATCTGGCCGTCGCCCCGATCCTGATCACCCTGACGGTGATGGCCAGCCACGAAGCCGACGGCTTCTCGCCGCGCCTGCTGCTGACTTTCGGCCCGGCCCTGCTCGGACTGCTGGCGATCGTCGTCGCCGGGCGACTGCTGTTGCGGCCGATGATGCGCTCGGTGGCCAAGGCCAAGAGCGAGGAGCTGTTCATGGCCGCCTCGCTGCTGATCGTCATCGGCGCCGGCCTGATCGCGGCGCTCACCGGCCTGTCGATGGCGCTCGGCGCCTTCATCGCCGGCCTGCTGCTGGCCGAGACCGAGTACCGGCACGAGGTCGAGGTCACCATCGAGCCCTTCAAGGGGCTGCTGCTGGGACTGTTCTTCGTGTCGATCGGCATCGGCCTGGATCTGTCGCTGCTGGCGGCCAAGCCGGTGGTCATCCTGGGGATCGCCGTCGGCCTGCTGACCCTGATCGGGTCGGTGGTGTTCGGGCTGGGGCTGGCGTTCGGGCTCCAGCCGCGCAAGGCGGCCGAGGCGGCGCTGCTGCTGGCGGCCGGGGGCGAGTTCGCCTTCGTCATCCTCGACAGCGCCATGGGCAGCGGCATCGTCCCGCGGGATGTGGGGCAGACCATCCTGGTGGCCTCGACCCTGACCATGTTCGCGATCCCGCTCCTCGCCATCCTCGGCGCGCGGTTGGGCGGGCGTCCGTCGGCCAATCCCCAGGCCAGCACGCCGGTCGATCCGGCGACGGCGGGCGAGGAGACGCCGTCGGTTCTGGTGGTCGGCTATGGCCGGGTCGGCCGGCTGGTCGGCGACATGCTGAATCGGCACGACATCCCCTGGGTCGCCGCCGAGCGGGATCCGCGCCTGGTCGAGGGCGGCCGGCGCGCCGGACAGGCCATCTTCTTCGGCGACGCCTCGCGGCCGGAGTTCCTGCGTCGGTGCGGCCTGGACAACACCCGGGCCCTGATCGTGACCATGGACAGCCCCGAGGGGGCCGAGGCGGTGGTCGCCATCGCCCGCGAGCTGCGGCCGGACCTGACCATTGTCGCCCAGGCCCGTGACGCCCGTCACGCCAAGCGGCTCTACGAGCTGGGCGCCACCGACGCCGTGCCCGAGACCATCGAGGCCTCGCTGCAGCTCTCCGAGGCGGCCCTGGTCGAGATCGGCATCCCGATGGGCCTGGTCATCGCCTCGATCCACGAGCGCCGCGACGAATACCGCAAGGAACTCAACCGCCCCGACGCCCTGGGCGCCCGCGGGCGCGGCAAACTGCGGGACGCGGCGCGACAGGGGCGCTGACGGGGTCGTGCGTTTTCGCGCGGGACCTCACGACCTCCCGCTGATGACGGGCTCGGCGGGCGCGCGCCGCCGCACAACCCTCGACTGATAAATTCCCCGTTCATCGTTGGCTGCGAGAGAATTGACGGCGGTGTGGCTTCACTGTCACTTTGCGCACGCAACTTGGTTGATATAACAGTGGTGCAGCGGCCCGTGGCCGCACGGGCAGGAGAGGGCTCTCAATCATGAAATTCAAGCTTCTGGCGGGAGTGGCGATGGCCGCTTCGCTCGTTGCGTCGGGCGCCTCGGCGCAAGACTGGTACGGGGCCCTGGACCTCGGCTACCACTGGTCCGACGACAGCACCTTTGAAACCTCGCTGGGCAACGTCCGCGTCGATCCGGATGATGACTGGGTCGGCTTCGCCCGTGTCGGCTACCGCCTGTCGGATAGCTGGCGCGTTGAACTCGAGGGCGGCTACCGTCCCGGCGACGTCCCCGGCGGCCTTTCGGGCCCCGTCGGCTCCCTCGAGATCTTCTCGCTCATGGGCAACGTGATCGTCGACTTCTACCCGGAAGGCGATCTGCATCCGTTCCTGGGTCTGGGCGCCGGTTTTGTCCGTGCGCAGTCCGACGCCACCCGCAACCCGACCGTCCTGGTCGACGACGATGACTCGGCCTGGGCCTGGCAGGCGATCGCCGGCGTGACGGCCAAGGCGTCCGACCGCATGCAGGTGGACCTGACCTACCGCTACTTCCAGACCGGTGACCTGGAGATCAAGAACACCGGCACCTGGGGTCCGCTCAGCGGCAGCTACAACGACCAGTCGGTGACGGTCGGCATCCGCTACGCGTTCGGTGAAGAAGCGGCTCCGCCGCCGCCTCCGCCGCCGCCCCCGCCCCCGCCGCCGCCTCCCCCGCCGCCTCCGCCGCCCCCGCCGCCTCCGCCTCCGCCGCCGGTGCAGTACGAAGCGCGTGAATTCATCGTCTACTTCCCGTTCGATCAGTACGTCCTGACGCCGGAAGCCCAGACGGTGGTTTCGGAAGCGGCCCAGTACGCCAACGCGGGCGGCGCCAGCCGCATCGTGGTCGTCGGCCACACCGACAGCTCCGGCTCGCCCAAGTACAACGTCCGCCTGTCGGAGCGTCGCGCCAAGGCCGTTGCTGACGCCCTGGTGGGTCAAGGCGTCAACGCCGGCGCCCTGTCGGTGGACTGGAAGGGTGAAGCCCAGCTCGCGGTCGCCACTGGCGACGGCGTCAAGGAGCCCCTGAACCGCCGTTCGACGATCTCGATCAACTTCTGATCCTGATCCGACACGACTGTCGTCATGCGAGGGGCCGGTGGAAACACCGGCCCCTTTGCTATGGGCGGCGAAGCCGACCGCGTTCGTCGGGCCTGACCGAAGGGAACCCGCCGCGCCACGGCGCCGGGGATTCGCGACCCTCGCATCGAGGCCAAAAATGCCATGAAAATCAAGGACTTATAATGTCCCCACCTAACCTTGACGCACCGCAGCGCGATCTATAGGTTCCGCCGCGATCAAGCAGGGCCCGGAAGGCATTCTTCCGTGCCGAGCGTTCCGGACCAGACCGCCCCCATGTCCAAGGCCGTCGACCCGCGCGAAGAGGCGCTGCGTAGCCTCGACGAACGGGCCAAAGCGCTGGAAGCCCGTACGGCGCGTCCGCCTTCACAGGTGGGCGAGCTGAACGCTTCGAGCCAGGCCTACAAGATCCTGGCCGAGCTTCTCGGCGGGGTTCTGGTCGGGATCGGAGCCGGCGCCGTCGTGGACTGGATGGCCGGTACGGCGCCCTGGGGTTTGATCGGCGGAGTCCTTCTGGGTTTCGCCCTGTCGGTATTCATGGCGCGCCGTACGGCCAATCGGCTTATGGCGCAGGCGAAGGCGGAAGAGGCGGCGCGTATCGCGGCCTTGAACGTCAGGGAAGACTAGGGGAGCGATAGGCCCGATGGCCGATCCGATTCATCAGTTCCAGATCGTCAAGGTCGTCGACCTTCCCGACGTCACCCTTCCGCTTGTCGGCGTGGTGGATCTCGCGATCACCAATTCACACATCGCCATGACCATCGCCTTCGCGGCGGTCGTGCTGTTCCTGACCCTGGCCACGTCGAAGGCGACGGTGGTGCCGGGCCGGCTCCAGGCCGTGGGCGAGAGCCTGTTCGGCCTGATCGACAACCTCACGGATTCGATCATCGGCCACGACGGCCGCAAGTACTTCCCCTTTGTCTTCACCGTGTTCTTGATGATCCTGGGCATGAACCTGCTCGGCATGGCGCTGACCTTCACCGCCACGTCGCAGCTGGCGATCACGGCGACCTTCGCCGTCATCACCTTCGGCCTGGTGCTGGTCATCGGCTTCGCCAAGAACGGTCTGGGCTTCTTCAAGCTGTTCTGGCCGATGGGCGCGCCGCTGGTGATGCGCCCGGTCGTCGGACTCATCGAGCTCTTCTCCTTCATGCTGCGCCCGGTCACCCTGGCCCTGCGTCTGTTCGGCAACATGCTCGGCGGCCACGTGGCCCTGAAGGTGTTCGCCGGCTTCGTCGTCACGCTTGGCGCGATGGCCGCCGGCGGCGGCCTTGGACTGCTCGGCATCCCTGGCGCCGCGCTGTCGATGACCATGGTCGTCGGCCTGACCGCGCTGGAGTTCCTCGTGGCCTTCCTTCAGGCCTTCGTTTTCGCCGTTCTGACCTGCATCTACCTCAACGATGTGGTCAACCTGGACCACGCCCACTAACCGGGTCTCCAGGCCAATCCCTACCAACCCTGACCAACACTAGGATCTGATACCATGGAAGTTGAAGCGGCTAAGGCCATCGGCGCGGGCCTCGCGACCCTCGGCATGATCGGCGCCGGCATCGGCGTCGGCACCATCTTTGGCAATTTCCTGTCGGGCGCCCTGCGCAACCCGTCGGCCGCCGCCAGCCAGATCGGCAACCTGTTCGTGGGCGCCGCCCTCGCCGAAGCCCTGGGCATCCTGGCCTTCGTGCTCGGCGTGCTGATCTACTTCGGCTGATCTCGCAGACGTCCTGCGGCGGCGCTTTCCGGCGCCGCCGCGCCTCTAATCCGACGGATACGTGATGGCTACCTCTGAAGGCCACGGCGCCGATACGGCGCATACGGCTACGACCGAGGCCGAACACGGCTCGGGCGGACTCCCGCAGTTCCAGTTCCAGCACTGGGGCGGCCAGATCGCCTGGCTGCTGATCCTGTTCGTGATCCTCTACGTGTTGATCGCGCGCGTCTTCACGCCTCGCATGCGGGCGGTGATCGACGAGCGCGCCAACACGATCTCCGGGGCGCTCGAAGCCGCGCGGCAAGTCCAGGCTGAAGCCGCCGAACAGGCCCGTGCCGCCGCCGCGGAAGTCGCGGACGCCCGCGCCCAGTCGCAACGGGTCGCCGCCGAAGCGCGCGCCAAGGCCGCCGCCCAGTCGGCAGAGCGCGCCGCCGTGGAAGAGGCCAAGGTGTCCGAACAGGTCGCCCAGGCCGAGACCCGGATCGCCGCCATGCGTGACGCGGCCATGTCGAACGTCGGCGCCATCGCCGGCGACACCGCCGCCGCCATTGTCGAAAAGCTGACCGGCAAGGCCGCGTCGGCCGCCGACATCAAAACCGCCCTGGCCGCCCGCGGAGGAGCCGCCTGATGCCCGCGTTCTTCGATTCCTACTTCTGGTCCTTCTCCAACCCCGAGCTCTGGGTCGGCGTCGGCCTTCTGCTGTTCGTCGCCATTCTCGTGCGCGCCGGCGTGCCGAAGATGATCGCTGCCCAGCTGGACGCCAAGGCGGCCACAATCCAGGCCGATCTGGACGAGGCCGCCCGGCTGCGGGCCGAAGCCGAGGCCATGCTGGCCGACATCCGTATCCAGCGTGAGGACGCCGAACGTCAGGCCTCCGAGATGCTGAAGGCCGCCGAGGCCGACGCCGCCCGCCTGGCGATCGAGGCCAAGGCCAAGCTCGAGGAGCAGATCACCCGCCGCGCCGCCCTGGCCGAGCGCAAGATCGCCTCCGCCGAAGCCCAGGCCGCTGCCGAGGTCAAGGCCGCCGCCGCCGAGCTGTCGGCCCAGGCCGCCGAGACCATCCTCGCCGCCCGCGTGACCGCCGGCCACGCCGACCCCACGGTCGACTCGGCCATCAAGGGTCTGGCCGCCCGCCTGCAGTAGGCGCCGCGACCGGAACAGATGATCAAACCCCGTCCGGGCGACCGGCGGGGGTTTTTTCGTGGCCGCGTCGTGCGGGGCGCTTGGCCAGCGACGTTCCGCAGCGCCAGAGCACGATGCGGTCAGACGGAACCGTCCGACCGTTGAATCGTGCTCTGGAATCAAAAGTCTGGAGCCTGATTCAGCCTTCAGATGATTCCATCTGAAGCCATCAGGCTCTAGCATTCCGGCCTGCCCAGGGGAGCTCCGCAGATGTCCAGACTGACCGCCGCCGTCGCCGCAACCTTCGCCCTGGCCCTCTGCGCCCTCGCCGCCACGCCGGCCGCGGCGTTGGAGGCCGGCTGCCTGTGGACCAACCTTGCCGAGAGCAAGCGGTCCTCGCTGCTCGCCGAGTACCGGGCGCGCGGCGCCGAGGCGCTGCAGAATCTCCAGATCAGCGAGAGCGATATCGCCCTGTGGCCGGCGCGCTGCGGCGTGACCGAGGCGAACGGCGAAAACGCCGGCATGCTGCTGGGCACGGTGATCCTCGAGCGGGGCGTCATCGAAACGTTGGAGGTCCGCCACGGGGTAAAGCCCGCCGCCCTGGCGACCGCCTGGGCGAAACTGGATCCGGCGGCCAAGGCCAAGGCCCGGGCCTCGGTCGTCAAGAATCTCGCAGGCCAGTCCGGCGACACCGGCGGCGCCGATGCTGTCGCAAAGCTGGGCGGAGCGCTTGGAGTGCCGGAGGGCGCGATGCGTGATGTGGCGCTCTACGTCTTCGCGATGCTGGCGCGGGACGTGGTCACGGACGGCGGGACCTGACGGGGTCTACCGCCGCGCCTTGCGGAAGCGGAGGCGCAGCTTGCGGGCGAAACGGCGATCCCTGGCCAGTAACACCCGCTCGGTGCGCAGGACGCCCTGCCAGAAGACCGGGAAGACCTCGGGCTCGCGGCGCAGCAGCCGGCGGATCGGGAACCCGGTCCTGGGATGGGCGCGCTGGAAGCGGACGAACTGGCGCTTGGCCCAGAAACTGTTGCGCAGCAGGATCATCAGACCGACGACGATGACCGGCAGGCCGCCGGGTCCCGGAAGCGGCGCGATCAGCACCCCCAGGGCGATGACCGCCACGCCCAGCCCGATCAGCGCCCAGCGCGCCACACGCGCCACCAGGGCTCGGGCGGCGTCGTCGGCGGACGTGAAGGCGCGGGGCATCGTCAGGACGAAGGACATGGGGACCAAAACACGGGGCGGAGAAGCTCGGCGTTCTGGTGACCGCGTCGCTGTTTACCCGATATGTGCAGGCTCAAGCGCCGCGTAAAGGGCGCGGGTTCCACTGTGACGAAGACTTAACCGGACCTCGACGGGTTCTGCATGTCGCAGTGGCTGAAATGTCTCAGGTTGTGACCGACGGATGAACAAACGGCGTCAACATCGCGGCAAGCGTGTTGGTGCGCGACGGGGACTGGACGCTCATCCAACCCGCTCGTCATGGCCCGGCTTGTCCGGGCCACCTATGAACACGGCGCCGACGGTGACCTCCCGACCGGAGGTGAGGCGACCTGCCCTTAGCTCACCACGCATGGCTGGCCCGGACAAGCCGGGCCATGACGGTGGAGAGGGAATGCCGGGGCTACCCCTCCCCCCGCCACCGCAGCTTCGGCTTGCGCGCCGCCTGGGTCTCGTCGAGGCGGCGGAGCGGGGCGTGGAACGGCGCGCCCTTGAAGCGGTCGACCTCGCCTGCCTTCGCCGCGCCGGCCAGAAGCCGCAGGGCGTGGATGAAGCGGTCGAGCTCCTGCTTGCTCTCGGTCTCGGTCGGCTCGATCAGCATCGCGCCGTGGACGACCAGCGGGAAGTACATGGTCATCGGGTGGAAGCCCTCGTCGATCATCGCCTTGGCGAAGTCGAGCGTGGTGACGCCGGTCCCCTCCAGCCAGCTGTCGTCGAACAGGGCCTCGTGCATGCAGGGGCCCTCCCGGAAGGCCGTACTCATGACGTCCGACAGGCTGGCCTTGATGTAGTTGGCGTTCAGCACCGCGTCCTCGGCCACCTGGCGCAGGCCGTCGGCGCCGTGGCTGCGCATATAGGCGTAGGCGCGGACGAACATGCCCATCTGGCCGTGGAAGGCGCTCATCCGGCCGAAGGCCTGGGCCGCCTCGTCCGCGGCCTCCTCGACCAGCTGGAAGCCGCCCGCCTGGTGGACGACCCAGGGGGCCGGGGCGAAGGGCGCCAGGGCCGCGCTCAGCACCACCGGGCCCGCGCCCGGTCCGCCGCCGCCATGCGGGGTGGAGAAGGTCTTATGCAGGTTGATGTGCATGGCGTCGACGCCCAGGTCGCCGGGACGGACCCGGCCGACGATGGCGTTGAAGTTGGCCCCGTCGCAGTAGAAGTAGGCGCCGGCGTCATGGGTCAGCCGGGCGATCTCGACGATGTCCCGCTCGAACAGGCCGCAGGTGTTGGGGTTGGTCACCATGATGGCCGCTACGTCCGGGCCGAGCTTGGACGCCAGGTCGGAAAGGTCCACCCGGCCGTCGTCGGTCTGGGCGATCTCGACGACGCTGTAGCCGACGAAGGCCGCCGTGGCCGGGTTGGTGCCATGGGCGCTGGTCGGGCAGAGCACGGTCTTGCGGTGGCCCTGTCCGGCCGCCTCATGCGCCGCCTTGATGGCCAGCAGGCCGCACAGCTCGCCGTGGGCGCCGGCCTTGGGCGTCATGGCCACGGCGGGCATGCCGGTCAGGGTCTTGAGCCAGTGGGCCAGCCGGTCGATCAGCGCCAGCGCCCCCTGCACGGTCGAGACCGGCTGCAGCGGGTGGATGTCGGCAAAGCCCGCCAGCCGCGCCATCTTCTCGTTGAGGCGCGGGTTGTGCTTCATCGTGCAGCTGCCCAGCGGATAGAGGGCCAGGTCGATGGCGTGGTTCTTCTGCGACAGGCGCACATAGTGGCGCACGGCCTCGGGCTCGCTGAGGCCGGGCAGGCCGATGGCCGTGTCACGCATCAGGCCCGACAGGCCCTCGTCGGCGTCGGCGGCTTCCGGCAGGTCGACGCCGGTCTTGTTCCAGCCGCCCAGCTCGAAGATCAGCGGCTCGTCCTGCAGCAGGCCGCGGGCCCCGGTCAGGGTCGGCGGGATGTCGCCGGCGGTGGCGACCGGCGCGGTGGGACGACCCACGGTGTTCATCGTCGTGCTCATGCCATCACCTCCGTCAGGGCGGTCTGGAAGGCGGCGATGTCTTCGCCGGTCACGGTCTCGGTGGCGGCGACCAGCAGGACGTCGTCCATGCCGGCGCCCGGCGCCAGTCGGCTGTAGGGCACGCCGCCCAGCACGCCCCGCGTGGCCAGGGCCTCGACCACCTCGGCGGCCGGCTTGCTGAGTCGAACCGCGAACTCGTTGAAGAAGCGCGGGGTCAGCACCTCGACGCCCTTCACGGTCGCCAGCGCCGCCTTCAGCTCACGCGCCCGCTGGTGGTTCAGGGCCGCCAGCCGCCGCAGGCCGACCTCGCCCAGCAGGCTCATGTGGATCGAGAAGGCAAGGGCGCAGAGACCGCTGTTGGTGCAGATGTTGCTCGTCGCCTTGTCGCGGCGGATATGCTGCTCGCGGGTCGACAGGGTCAGCACGAAGCCGCGCCGGCCGTCGGCGTCGACGGTCTCGCCGCAGAGCCGGCCCGGCGCCTGGCGGACCAGCTTCTCACGGCAGGCGAAGAGGCCGACGTAGGGGCCGCCGTAGTTCAGGGCGTTGCCGATCGACTGGCCCTCGGCCACGGCGATGTCGGCGCCCATCTCGCCGGGCGATTTCAAGAGGCCGAAGGACACCGCCTCGGTGGTGACCACGATCAGCAGGGCGCCGGCGGCGTGGGCGGCTTCGGCGATCTTCGTCACGTCGGTCGCCGTACCGAACACGTTGGGCGTCTGCACCACGACGCAGGCCGTGCCCGCGTCGATGGCGGCGATCACCGCGTCCTCGGCGTCGACGGCGGCGGGCAGGGCGACCACCTCCATGCCCTCGGCATGGGCCAGGGTCTGGGTGGTGGCGACGTAGTGCGGATGAACGCCGCCCGACAACACCGCCCGGTTCCGCTTGGTGACCCGCTTGGTCATCATCACTGCCTCGGCGCAGGCGGTGGAGCCGTCGTAGAGCGAGGCGTTGGCGACCTCCATCCCGGTCAGGGCGGCGACCTGGGTCTGGAACTCGAACAGCACCTGCAACGTGCCCTGGGCGATCTCGGGCTGGTAGGGCGTGTAGCTGGTCAGGAACTCCGACCGCTGGATCAGGTGGTCGACCGTCGCCGGGACATGGTGCCTGTAGGCGCCCGCGCCGCAGAAGAACGGAACCGATCCCGCGGCGGTGTTCCGGGCGGCGAGGCCCGCCAGCTCCCGCTCGACCTCAAGCTCGCCGGCGACATGCGGCAGGTCGACGAAGCCCTCGCGCCGGGCGGACGGCGGCACGTCGACGAACAGGCCGTCGATGGAGTCCACGCCGATGACGCCGAGCATCCGCGCACGGTCATCGGGTGTCAGGGGGAGGTAGCGCATCAAGTTCACCGTTCTCCCGGCGAAGGCCGGGATCCAAGCTGGGGCTGCGGTATGGACCCCGGCCTTCGCCGGGGACACGGCGCTAGAGCGTGCCGAGGTAGGCTTCGTACGCCGCGCGATCCATCAGGGCCTCGACCTGCGAGGGGTCGCTGACCTTGATCCTGGCGAACCAGCCGGCCGCTTCCGGGGCGGCGTTGACGGTCTCGGGCGCGTCGCCGAGCTCGCCGTTGGCCTCGACCACCTCGCCGGACACCGGGGCGTAGACATCGGACGCGGCCTTGACGCTCTCGACGACGGCGAGGCCGTCGCCCTGGGCGACCGTCTTGCCGATGTCGGGGACTTCCACGAACACCACGTCGCCCAGCTGCTCGGCGGCGTAGGCGGTGATGCCGACGGTGGCGACGTCGCCGTCGAGGGCGACCCACTCATGATCCCTGGTGAAGCGCATGGAGAGACCTTTCAGACCTTGCGGACGTAGCGGTTGGGGACGAAGGGCATGGCGACGACCTCGGCCGCGCCGGACTTGCCCCGGACAATGACGTTCAGGCGCGTGCCGACCGCCGCGAGGGCCGGCGGCACGAAGCCCATGGCGATGGGATGGCCGAGCGAGGGGGCGAAGCCGCCGCTGGTGACGACGCCGACGACCTTGCCGTCAGAGTCGGCGATCTCCGCGCCCTCGCGGGCCGGAGCGCCAGCGAGGATCTTCAGGCCCACGCGGACGCGGGCCGGCCCCTCGGCCAGCTCCCTGGCGATGCGGGCGGCGCCGGGGAAGTCCTGGGCGTCGCGGCGCTTCTTCGACACCGCGAAGGTCAGGGCCGCCTCGACCGGACTGACCGTCTCGTCGACGTCATGGCCGTAGAGCGGCAGGCCGGCCTCGAGGCGCAGGCTGTCGCGGGCGCCCAGGCCGATGGGTTTCACCCGCTCGTCGGCCAGCAGGGTGTTCCAGATGCGCTCGGCGGCATGGCCGGGGACCGAGATCTCGTAGCCGTCCTCGCCGGTGTAGCCGGAGCGGGAGATCAGCACGTCGACGCCGAAGCCCGTGGTCGCCCAGCTGTCCATGAACACCTTGCCGGCGCACTCCGGGATGTGGGCGGCCAGCACCTCCACGGCCTTCGGTCCCTGCAGCGCCAGCAGCGCGCGGTCCTCCAGACGTTCGATGCTGACCTGCGGGGCCAGCTCGTCGTCGATGACGCGGAAGTCGTTATCCTTGCAGGCCCCGTTGACGATGACGAACAGGCCGTCGCCGTCCGGACGCGAGGCCATCAGGTCGTCGATGATGCCGCCCTTCTTGTTCAGCAGCAGGCTGTAGCGCTGCTTGCCGGGCGGCAGGCCGATGAAGTCGCCGGGGGTGATCTCCTCGAACGCCGACAGGGGCGAGACGCCGCGCAGCCGGGCCTGACCCATGTGCGAGACGTCGAACAGGCCGGCGCTCTCGCGGGTCCACAGGTGCTCCTTGAGCACCCCGTCCTTGTACTGGACCGGCATCGAGTAGCCCGCGAACGAGACCATGCGCGCGCCGGCGGCGACGTGCGCATTGTACAGCGGAGTCTTCTTGAGGTCGTCTTGAGACACGCGGGGCTCCGGCGGGGTCGATGCGGCTCGCCCGGCCTGATGACCTGGCGATTCGCCCCCGCTGTCTTGGAGCCTGAGAGATTTCAGACCGTAAGAACGGTCCTTGCTCCTTCGGCGCACCGCGGATGCGGCGCTTTCCAGCGTTCCTAAGTCGCGCGGTCCGTTTGCCTGAGCGTTTCCGGGGCGGTTGCGCCTTCGGCCTCGGGGGGCGAGCCCCGACGTCTCCCGCGAGACAAGCCCGTGTGTGCTGGACCCGGGGCAGGGAGTCAATGCGAGATCAGAACGCCTTCGGCAGGCCGGCATCCTTCAAGATGTCATTCGCCGTATGGCGGCTTCGTGTGCGCGGAATGACGAGTGTTCTCGTCGACCCGGGATGCCGCCATTTCTCGTGGCTTCCCTTGCCGCCGGGCACGCGCTCCCAACCGGCTTCCGCCAGGATGCGGACGATGTCTGGGTAGTAGTCGTGCGGCATGGCGATTCAACCATAGCGCACAACGTATTCGGACGCGATCTAGGCGACCATCAGGTCGAGGGTTCGGTTCGCGCGCACCTCGACGGGGACCGGACCCTTTATTCCGAGATTGTCGGCGAGCATTTCCGGCGCCAGGGCGGCGACGAGCTCCATGAACTCGCCAAGCGTATCGGCCTCAATATGAAGCCCCGGGATATTGCTCGACGATATCCAGACGTCCGCCTCGGCGTCCCACTCGGCCTGGACATGAAAGCGCTGGTTCATACCCGCATCATGCACTCTGGCGGTCGAAACGGGAAGCCCGGGCTCGTGCAGACCTACATCCGCTCCGGCGCTTCGATGCCCAGCAGGTCCAGGGCCAGTTCCAGCTGCTTCAGCGTCGCGGCGGCCAGGGCCAGGCGCGAGGCGGCGACCTTGCCGTCGACTTCCCGGAAGATCGGGCAGGCGGCGTAGAAGCGCGAGAAGGCCTGGGCCAGCTTGAAGGCGTGCTCGGCGATGAAATTGGGGGCCTTCTTGTCGTAGGCCTCGGTCACCGCCGTATCGAAGGCGTCGAGCAGCAGGGCCAGCTCGCGCTCGGCCGGGTCGGCGACCTCGATGCGGCCGCCCTCGAGTCGCTCCTCGGCGGCCCGGCGCAGCAGGGATTTGATCCGCACAGCCTGGTAGAGCAGGTAGGGCCCGGTCTTGCCCTCGAAGCTGGAGAAGCGGTCGAGGTCGAAGACATAGCTGGTGCCGCGGTAGTTGCCGAGATCAGCGAACTTCAGCGCCGCGACGGCCACCTTGTGGGCGGTGTCCTCGAAGTCGGCGGGCGACAGCTCGCCGCCCAGGCCGGCTTCCTTCAGCCGCTCGCGGGCCTTGGCGCGGGTCATCTCGATCAGGTCGTGCAGCTTCAGGACGCCGCCTTCGCGGGTCTTGAACGGCTTGCCGTCGGCGCCGTTCATGGTGCCGAAGCCGATGTGCTCCAGCTCGCCTTCGCTGGCGTAGCCGGCCAGGTAGCTGGCGCGGAACACCTGCTCGAAATGGTCGGCCTGGCGCTGGTCGACGCAATAGAGCATCAGCTGCGGGTCGAACGATCGGCGGCGATCCAGGATGGTGGCCAGATCGGTCGTGCCGTACATGGCCGAGCCTTCCGAGGACACCACCAACAGGGGATCGGGGCTCGGGGCCTCATAGACCGTCCCGTCGGGCGCCTTCTTCTTCTTGGTCTCGCCGGGCCGGGCCAGATGGATGACCCGCGCGCCCTGGTCATCGGCCAGCAGGCCCTTGCCGTCCAGCTCGCGCACCATCGGCTCGATCAGGGCGTCGACGTCGCTCTCACCCTTCCAAAGGTCGAAATCGACGCCGAGCGCGTGGAACTCCCGCTCCAGCGAGACGCGGCTGACGTTGACGAAATGCTTCCACAGCAGGCGGTAGCCGAGGCGGCCGCCCTGCAGCTCGGCGGTCGCCTTGCGGGCCCGGTCGCGGTAGTCGGTGTCGGTCTTGGCCCGGGCGGCGGCCTCCGGATACATCCGGTCCAGGTCCGCCAGGCTGATCCGCTCGGCCAGGGCGTCCATGACCTTGCGCTCGTCCTCGGCGCTGACCGGAACCGAGCCGGTCAGGCGCTCCATGAGGGTGGCGATGAACGGGTCCTTGTCGCAGGCCGCGCCGATGAGCAGGCCCATCTGGAAGCCCCAGTCGCCGAAGTGGGCGTCGCCCAGCACCTGGTCGCCCCGGAAGCGGTAGATGCGCTTGACGGACTCGCCGATGATCGAGGCGCGCAGATGGCCCACATGCATGGGCTTGGCGACGTTGGGACCGCCGAAGTCGACGATCACCCGCCGGACGTCGGCGACTTCCGTCGCGCCGGCGCGGGCGTCGGCGGCGATCTCGCGGGCGCGGGCCGACAGGGTGTCGGCGCTGACCCGCATGTTGATGAAGCCCAGGCCCGCGATCTCGACGGACTGCAGCTCGGGGCGGCCGGACAGGGCGTCGACCACCGCGGCGGCGATCTCGCGCGGGGGCTTGCGCGCCACCTTGGCGGCGGCGAGGGCGCCGTTGCACTGGAAGTCGGCGAGGTCCGGGCGATCCGAAGCGGTCACCCGGCCCAGTTCCTCGGGGAGCCCCTGGGCGACGAAGACGGCGGCGACCGCTTCGCTCAGAGACCGTCTCAGGTCAGTCATTTCGGCGCGGGCGCTCCAGCGGCGGCCTGCGGCGCGCCGGCGGTCACGCGGAAGCGTTTGCCGTCGCGGTTGAACGTGGCCATCTGCGGCGTGACGTCGAAGCCGATCAGGACCTCGAAGTTGGCGCCGCTGGTTTCGATCGAGGCGCGGGGGATCACGATCCCGGCGATCGTTTCGCGCAGCAAGGCCCGATCCGACCCTGACGGGAAGTTCACCGGCAGATCGAAGTATTCCTTGGCGATCACCGACTGGTTGCGCGTCGTGACGGCCACCCAGTAGCGATAGGTCTTGCCGTCGCCGGTCGCCTGCGGACCCTTGCCGAAGGCCATGAGCATCTCGACCTGGACCTGGATCGGCTCGTCGTCCTTGTAGGCGCAGCCAGCTGACAGGCTCTGGATCTCGCCCGTCCACAGCACATTGCCCGCCGCTTCGCGGCCGTCCTTGAACTCGGTGTAGCGGCTGGCGTCGTACAACACCTTCACATAGGGGCAGGGGCCGGCGTTGCGCAGCTGCGGCAGCGGCGCCGACGGCTGGTTCCACTCCTGGTCACGCTTGCGCTTCTTGGCGGCTTCCTCTTCCTGCCGACGCGCATCGTCGTCGCCGCCGCGGCGCTGGGCCAGCGCGGGCGTTGCGAAAGCGCTGGCGGCGATCAGGCCGGTAAGCACGAGGGTAAGGGCACGGCGCATGGGACGTCCGGAAAAGCAGGGAAGACCGGCGCGGCGTGCCGGCTGAAAAGCAGATGTAGCGTGATAAAGGCATATGCATGGCCTCGCAACGCGCGTTCACGCGGCGGGCGAACCGGTCACGATGAAACCGGTCTGGCGGGACCGCCGTTCAACGCCTACCTTGTCGCCATGGATGACGCCGCCCCGATCAAACCGCCCCTCAAGGTCCTGCTGGCCAGCCCGCGCGGTTTCTGCGCCGGGGTCGATCGGGCCATCCAGATCGTCGAGCGCGCCATCGAGAAGTATGGCGCGCCGGTCTATGTCCGCCACGAGATCGTCCACAACAAGCACGTCGTCGAGCGGCTCAAGGCGTTGGGCGCGGTGTTCGTCGAGGAACTGTCCGAGGCGCCCGATGACCGGCCGATGGTGTTCTCGGCCCACGGCGTGCCCAAGTCGGTGCCCGCCGAGGCGACCCAACGCAAGATGCTCTTCCTCGACGCCACCTGCCCGCTGGTCTCGAAGGTGCACGTCGAGGCCGAGCGCCACTACCGTGCCGGCCGCGAGATCGTGTTGATCGGCCACGAGGGCCATCCCGAGGTGGTCGGCACGATGGGCCAGCTGCCGGAGGGGGTCGTGCGGCTGATCGAAACCACCGCCGATGCGGAGGTGTTCGAGCCAGTCGATCCGCTCAACGTCGCCTTCGTCACCCAGACCACCCTGTCGGTCGACGACACGGCCGACATCGTCGCCGTGCTGCAACGGCGCTTCCCCGGCATAACCGCGCCCTTCAAGGAAGACATCTGCTACGCCACGACCAACCGCCAGGAGGCGGTCAAGCAGCTGGCGGACGCCTGCGACCTTCTGCTGGTGGTCGGTTCACGCAACTCGTCCAACTCGGTGCGCCTGGTCGAGGTCGGCCTGCGCGGTGGGGCGGCGAAGGGCCATCTGCTCGACGACGCCTCGGGGCTTGACTGGGCCTGGCTTGACGGAGTCCGCACGGTCGGCGTCACGGCCGGCGCCTCGGCCCCGGAGGTGCTTGTCCAGGGCCTGATCGACAAGCTGGCCACCCGCTACGAGATCACCATCGAGGATGTGGCCCCGACCCGCGAGACGGTGACTTTCAAACTGCCGCGGGCGCTGACGAGCTAGGCTTCGGCGCTGTTGGCGCGAATCCAGCTGGCGAGCGACTCAATCCCCGTCTCACCCGCTGCGACAGCGAGAATGGTCTTTGTGGCGTAAACCCGGTCAGCGACGAGTCGCCGGCCGTTCAACCGCAGGAAAAGAAGCAGGCACAGGAAGGCCGCGCGCTTGTTGCCGTCGGCGAAAGGGTGGTTGGAGGCCACCGCGACGCAGTAGGTCGCGGCGAGGTCTACGACATCCTCCACGCCTTCGCAGAAATAGCGGTTCCTGGGCCGCTCCAGTGCGGACTGGAGCAAACCTTCGTCGCGCAGACCGGGAAGGCCGCCGTGAAGGGCGATGCTGCGGTCATGCGCCGCCTTCACCGTTTCAATTTCGATCCATTCCGGCTCGGCCATGCCGGTCTACTTCGCGAGCGCCCGGAACGTATCACGGTACTCGTCCATGACCTCCTCGGCGAGTTCCAGCTGACGCGCGATCCGGGGGTCGTAGGCCGACAGGGTCATCGAGGCTTCGGGCGCATCGGTGAGATAGACGACGTCGCCCTTGTCCACGCCCAGCTTGGCGAGAGCTTCTTTCGGAAGCACCACCCCAACCGAGTTGCCGATCCTGGTCAGTTTGAGCGCGAACATGGCGAACATCCTTGTTGGTACGCCTGTATATACACCCGCGGAGCCTTGACCGCCAGCGCGGTGTCGCTCATCCCCGGACCATGGCCGTCTACACCGACATCACCGATGAAGAGCTCGACGCGCTGCTGGCCGACTACGACGTCGGGGCGGCGGTGGCGTTCAAGGGCATCGCCGAGGGGGTGGAGAACTCCAACTTCCTGCTGGAGACCGAGCGCGGCCGGTTCATCCTGACCCTCTACGAGCGGCGGGTGAAGGCCGATGAGCTGCCCTACTTTCTCGACCTGCTGACCTGGCTGGCGGACCACGGCTTTCCCAGCGCCCGACCGGTCGCGGACCGCCAGGGGCGGGTGCTTAAGTCCGTACGGGGCAAGCCCGCCGCCATGGTCGAGTTCCTGACCGGCCTGTCGGTCCGCCGGCCCACGGCGGCCCACTGTCGCCAGGCCGGCGAAGGGCTGGCGCGACTGCACCTGGCCGGCGAGGGCTATCCGGCCCGACGGATGAACGATCTGGGCCAGGCGGCCTGGGCGCCGCTGTTCGCCGGGCTGGGCCAGGCGGCCGAGAACCTCAAGCCGGGCCTTGCCGCCACGGTCGCCGCCGACCTGGAGACGCTGGAAGCGGCCTGGCCGCGCGACCTGCCTTCGGGGACCATCCACGCCGACTTCTTCCCCGACAATGTCTTCTTCCAGGCCGGGACGTTCGCGGCGGCCATCGACTTCTACTTCGCCTGCGACGACGCCTACGCCTACGATCTGGCGGTGGCCCTGAACGCCTGGTGTTTCGAGCAGGACGGCTCGTTCAACCTCACCGCCGGCCGGGCGATGATCGGCGGCTACGAGACGCACCGGCCCCTGACGCCGGCCGAGCGCGCCGCGCTGCCGATCCTGGCCCACGGCGCGGCGATGCGGTTCTTCCTGACCCGGCTGAACGACTGGGGCTCGACCCCGGCCGGCGCGCTGGTGCGGCCCAAGGATCCGCTGGAGTATGAGCGCAAGCTGGCGGTCCACCGCGCGGGTCTGGCCCTGCTGGCCGACGCATGACGCCCGCCGTTCTGATCTACACCGACGGCGCCTGCCGCGGGAATCCGGGCCCCGGCGGCTGGGGCGCGGTGATGATCGCCGGCAAGCACCGCAAGGAAATCTGCGGCGGCGACCTGGCCACCACCAACAACCGTATGGAGCTGATGGCCGCGATCCAGGCGCTCGAGACCCTGAACAAGCCCTGCAAGGTCGAGCTGCACACCGACAGCCAGTATGTGAAGAACGGCGTCACCACCTGGATCCACGGCTGGAAGGCGCGCGGCTGGAAGACCGCCGACAAGAGCCCGGTCAAGAACGAGGACCTGTGGAAGCGCCTCGACGCCGCCCGGTCCCGGCACCAGGTCGACTGGCGCTGGGTCAAGGGCCACGCCGGTCACGAGCTCAACGAAGTGGCTGACGAACTGGCCCGCAAGGGCATGCTCAAGGAACTCGGCGAAATGTGAATCCGAAGGGAGCTTGACTCGTTCAATATTGAACCATAATTATGGTTCAATATTGAACGAAAGGCATCGCCCTGGATCGTCGTGACTTCATCCGCCTGATGGGCGGCGGCGTCGTGCTCGCCGCGACCACGTCCGCCGCCGGCTGCGCGCCGGCCGGCGTCAACCCGCGCGCGGCCTGGGACAACCCGGGCGCCGGCGAGACGGACATCCGTCGCAAGGCCCTGTCCTTCGCCATCCTGGCCCCCAACCCGCACAACATGCAGCCCTGGATGGCCGATCTGCGGACGCCGGGCGAGGTTACCTTCTATGTCGACCGCACCCGGCTGTTGCCGGTGACGGACCCCTACAACCGGCAGATCGTGATCGGGTTCGGCGGGGTGCTCGCCTACTTCCAGATGGCGCTGCAGCAGTTTGGACAGTCCGCCGAACAGACGCTCTTCCCGGATGGCGAGCCCTTGCCGCTGCTGGATGACCGGCCCATCGCCCGCCTGAGGCTGCTCGACTCGCCCGGCGGCGGCGGCGATCCGCTGTTCCCCCGACTGCTCGACCGGCGCACCGACCGTGGGGCCTACGCCGACAAGCCCGTCGACGCGGCGGCGTTCGCCGACCTGCTCGCCTCGCCGGGCGTCGAGGGTACGATCGAGGCGGTCCGCGTCGCGCGGCTGAAGGCCCTGGTCTACGACGGCGCCCGGATCGAGGCCCACACCCCTGCGGCGCACAAGGAAAGCGTCGAGCGCACCTTCATCGGCGCCCGCGACGTCGCCGCCCATCCCTGGGGCATTACGCTCGACCAGCCGTTCATGACGGCGATGAACGCGGCCGGCATCCTGACCAAGGACAAGATGGCCACGCCGGGCACGACGGCGTTCAACGAGGCCCTGAAGTTCCTCAAGACGGGAGCCGACACATCGCGGGGCTTCGTCTGGATCACGACACCGCAGAACGGCCGGGTCGACCAGATCGCCGCCGGCCAATCCTACGGACGGCTGTGTCTCGTCGCCGCCTCGCATGGCCTCGCGATGCATCCCTGGAGCCAGGGCCTGCAGGAGTACGCGACCCAGAAGCCGGTCTTCGACGCCCTGCACAGGGAGCTCGCGCCCGCGGGCGGCCGCATCCAGATGCTTTGCCGTATCGGCTATCCGAAGGCCAAGATCCCGCCTGCGCCGCGCCGCGGCCTCGACGCCCAGATCCTGAAGGCCTGACCATGCAGCCCGACAATCCCCGCCTCGCCCGCGACCGCGCCGACGTCCGGGTGATGACCGAGATCGGCATCATCAACCAGCTGTCGAACGCCCGGCTGGAAAAGACCGGCGGCATTCCGTCGGCCCAGTTCGGCCTGCTCAGCCACTTCATGCGGCGGGGCGGCGAGCAGAGCCCGGCCCAGCTTGCGGCGGCCTTCCAGGTCGGCAAGAGCGCCATGACCCATACGCTTCAGCGGGCCGAAGCGGCCGGCTGGATCAGCATTCGTCCGGATACGGAGGATGGTCGTCGCAAGTTCGTCAGCCTGACGCCGGCGGGGGCCGCCGCCTATGGCGAGGCGCTGAAACGCATGCGGCCGCACCTGGAGTCGCTGCGCGAAGCCTTCACCGATCAGGAGTTCGCCCAGGCCCTGCCGTTCCTGACCGCTTTGCGGGTCTGGCTGGACGAGAACCGTTAGAGCACGATGCGGTCAGACGGAACCGTCCGAGCGTTGAATCGTGCTCTAGAATCAAAAGTCTAGAGCACGATTCAGCCTTCAGATGATCACATCTGAAGCCATCAGGCTCTAGGCCGGCCGGACCTTCAGCACCGCGCCCTCGGCGGCGACGACCATAACCTTGTCGTCCAGGCGCGGCGCGGCGTCGCTCTCCGCGACGGCCGCCCACTCCTTGCCGTCGACGAACACCCGGCCCTCGCCGTTGCGGAAGGCCTCGACGACCGCGCCCTGATGGCCGACGAGCCGGGCGATGTTGTCGTTGATGTCTGGTCCGGTTCCGCCGGAGACCGTGCGCGGGAAGAGCCTGCGGGCGCTGACGGTGGTGGCGATGGTCAGCCCCGCCCAGACGGCCAGGTGGACCGCCAGACTGTCCGGCAGCACCAGCACCAGCAGCGCCATCATGGCCGAGCTGGCGGCCGGCCACAGCAGCCAGCCGCTGCCGGTCGAGACCTCGACGGCCAGGAACACCGCCCCGATGGCCAGCCAGATCCAGAACGGATGGGTCCCGTAGAGATCGATAAGCCAGGTCATGGCCTGCCTCCTGTCCTGTGCGTCCTAGCCCTTGGTGCGCGGAACCGCGCCGCCGCCGCCGCCCGGGCGCGGGCCGTCATGGCCGTCGCCAAGGGTCTTCACCAGCTCGCCGATGCCGGCGATCGAGCCGGCGATGCCCGCGAAGTCGGCCGGAACGATGACCGTCTTCTGGTTGGGCGAGGAGGCCAGCAGCGCGAAGGCTTCGACGTACTTCTGGGCGATGAAGTAGTTGATGGCGTTGACGTCGCCTCGGGCGATGGCTTCCGACACGAAGGCCGTCGCCTTGGCCTCGGCCTCGGCTTCGCGCTCGCGCGCCTCGGCGTCGCGGAAGGCGGCTTCCCGGCGGCCCTCGGCCTGGAGGATGGCGGCCTGTTTGGAGCCCTCGGCCTTGGCGATGGCCGCCTGCTTCTCGCCGTCCGCCTCGGTGATGACCGCGCGGCGTTCACGCTCGGCCTTCATCTGGCGGGCCATGGCGTTGGTGATGTCGGGCGGCGGGGTGAGATCCTTGATCTCGATCCGCGTCGCCTTGACGCCCCAGGGGTTGGTGGCGTGGTCGATGGTGGTCAGCAGCCGGGTGTTGATCTGGTCGCGCTGGCTGAGCACCTCGTCCAGCTCCATCGAGCCGACCACGGTGCGCAGGTTGGTCATGCACAGCTGGCTGATGGCGTAGTTCAGGTTGTCGACCCGATAGGCGGCGGCGGCGGCGTCCATCACCTGGATGAAGACGATGCCGTCGACCTTCACCACCGCGTTGTCCTTGGTGATGACCTCCTGCTGGGGCACGTCCAGGACCTGCTCCATCATGTTGACGCGCCGACCGACCCGCTCGAAGAAGGGGATCAGGAAGTGCATGCCGGGCGAGAGGGTGCGGGTGTAGCGGCCGAAGTACTCGACCGTGAACTCCCGGCCCTGCGGCACGATCTTGATGACGCTGAACAGCAGCATCAGCGCCAGGATGAACAGGACGATCGCGAAGAAACCGAAGGCCATGCGCCCCCTCCTCAAAACTACCTGGAGGGGAATCTAGCGCGGCGCGGGAGCATCCGCCATGGAATCCGGACCGCGGGTATCCGAATCCCCCGCCCCGGCGCCTTCGGGACCGACGCCGCGAACCACGCGGGTGATCGTCGACAGCTGGGTGGACAGGCTCTGGCCCTTGCGGGCGACCATCAGCTCGGCGCGCTTGCTGGCCGGGCTGCAGGACGGGAACTCGGTCTGGCGCGTGGCGAACCCGCTGTTGAAGGCCTGGGTCAGCCGGCCGTTGAAGGCGGCGTCGGAGGCCTCGGTCTCGGTGACCTGCATCATGCGGTCGCGCCAGTACTGGTCGCCGTCGCCGGCGCAGGCCTGGCGCAGGGCGTGGCTTTCGCCCAGGGCGTAGGCCAGGTCGATCAGCGTCTGGCGCTCGGCCGGCTCACGCTCCTGCGCCAGCGCGGGCGCGGCGAAGGCGGTGATCATGGCCAGGGCGAAGAGGCGACGGTGCATGCCGGTGATGTAACGCCAGGCGGGGACGGTTGTCATCGGGGCTCTAGCGAGGGGCGAGGAGGCGGGCTCCCTAGCTCCGCCACCTCAGCGTCGTCGCCTTCACCGGATTGACGAAGGCGCGGCCCTCGGCGCGGCTGGCGGTCCATTCGCGCTTGAGCTGCTGGTACCATTTGGCCTGGGTGTCGCCGTCCTCGAGCCAGAGCATCGGCGGGTCGTACTTCAGGCCCATGTTCTGCAGGTTCACCATGTCGCCGTCCTGGTGCAGGAAGGCGCGGACGAACGGCTTGATCACCGGCGCCAGGGCCAGCACCGGGTGGTCGGACCAGATGATCTGGGTGATCACCGTCTTGCCGTCATTGACCGGCGTCAGGCAGGTCAGGGCCAGCAGCTGGCGGGCGCCGATCTGGATATGCTCCCAGCGCATGCCGGGCAGGCGGAAGGTGATCTCCACCTCCGGCTGGCCGCCGAGGATGTCGTAGATCCTGTTGGCCTTCGAGCGCGGATGACGGACCATCACGAAACCGGCGTCGGAGGGGGCGAAGGCCTTGGTCTTTTCGTACTGCCGCTTGGCCGAGCGGGCCCACCAGGCCTGGTGAACATAGGGCGCGTGGGTCGGGTCCATCAGGCCGACGACGGCGTGGTCCATGTGGGTGTCGAAATCCATCCGGTCGACGATCTTCGGGGCCCCGCCCACGACGCCGGGGAAGACCGGCGGCGGCTCGGTCGGCTCGCCCTGGCCGCGCGGGTCGCTGGTGAACCAGACGAAGACCATCCCCTGGCTCTCGGCCGAGGGATAGCGCCGCACCCCGATGCGCGAAACCTCGACGCCCTGGCCCTCGACCAGCGAGGGGATGGCGGTGCAGGCGCCGTCCGTTCCGAACCGCCAGCCGTGGTAGGGGCATTCGACCGCCTCGCGGCCGTCCGCCTCGGCGACCAGCCTGCCGGCCGACAGCGGCGCGGCGCGGTGGGGGCAGATGTCGCGGATCGCATAGACCTCGCCCTTGCGCGTGCGGCCCAGCAGCACGGGCTCGCCCAGCAGTTCGTAGCGCTGCAGCTTCCCGGGCTTCAGGTCGCTCGACAGGGCGGCGAAGTACCAGCAGTCGCGCAGCAGGCCTGTCCCGAACTTCATCGGGGCGGCGCGGGGCTTGGCGGCGGGTTTGGCGGCGTCGTCGGCGGGCATGGGGGTTGCATAACGCGTAGGGCTGGACGCGCGAAGTGCGTCCTTCGCGACGCGGCTGCGCCGCTCCTCAGGATGACGAAGGTGGATGGCTCCACTGAGTTCGTCATGGTGAGGAGCGAGCTCTTGGGCGACCCGGGACTTGATCCGGGGGAACCACGCACCGCCTCACCCCGCCGCCGTCGCGATCAGGCGGGTGTAGAAGTCGGTCATGCGCCGCAGGTTCTCCAGGGTCATGTGCTCATTTGTGCCGTGGATCATGCCGAACTCGTTGATCGAGGCGTGCATCGGGGCGAAGCGGTACACATCCTTGGCCACGCCCGTCAGGTAGCGGCTGTCGGTCCCGGCGGTGACCAGGCCCGGCGCGACGGGCACCTTGCCGCCGTCGGCCGCCAGGGCCGCGAGCAGCTTCCAGCCCTCGGAGCTGGTCGAGGAGACGGGCGAGGGGTCGTTGCCGGCGCTCTGCCAGCTCAGGTCGACGTCCAGGCCCTTCGTCGCCGCCTTCGCCCGGGCCATGACGTCCTCGCGGGTCTGGCCGGGCGCGATGCGATAGTTGATCCAGGCGGTGGCGTCCTGGGGCAGGACGTTTTCCTTTGGGCTGCCCTTGAGCATGGTCGGGGCGATGGTGGTGTGCAGGCCGGCCGCGCCCGCCGGCGTCTTGGCCAGCTCGTCGATCAGCAGCGGCCCGAACAGCCAGGTGTTGGCCACCACGATGCGGGTCATCAGCCCGCCCTGCGGCGCCACGGCGCGGACCATCTCCGCGCCGGGCCCCTGGAACTTCATCGGAAAGGGTTTGCCGGTGATGGCCAGGATGGCCTTCGACAGGGTCTCGACGCCGGTCTCCTTCGGCGGTGCCGAGGAGTGGCCGCCGCTGGCGCGCGCCACGACCTTGAGGGTGGCGTAGCCCTTCTCGCCCAGGCCGATGACGGCCACCGGCTTGCCGGTCAGCGGGAAGTCCTTGACCACCGCCATGCCCTCGTCGAGCACCCATTCGGCCGTCAGGCCCCGCGCCTTCATCAGCGCGGCGGCGGCCATGGCGCCCGTGCCGCCGGCCTCCTCGTCCTGGCCGCTGACGATGATCACCGTCCGCTTCGGCTGGAAGCCGGACGCGGCCAGCGCCTCAAGCGACTCGAAGATGGTGACCAGCGCGCCCTTGTCGTCGATCGCCCCGCGGCCCCAGACGGCGCCCTCGGCGATGACGCCCGCGAAGGGCGGATGCTTCCAGTCCTTCTCCGTGCCTTCGGTGACCGGCACCACGTCCTGGTGCGCCATCAGCACGATGGCCGCGAGCGTCGGGTCCGACCCCTTCCAGGTGTAGAACAGCGCCTTGTTGGGCAGGATCTCGCGGACCATCGCCCTGTGGGCGGCGGGGTAGGTCTCCTCCAGCCAGCCGTGGAGAGCGTCCCACTGGGCCGGGTCGTTCTGCGCCTTGTCCTGGTGGCTGATGGTCAGGAAGCGGATCGAGGCGGCCAGGTTGGCGGCCGCCTTCTGCTGGTCGACCGGAAGCGGCGCGGCCAGCTTCACGGCCGTGATGTCCACCGCCGAGGCGGGTCTGAACGTCGCCGTGCGGTAGGCGACCACGACCACCAGAACGGCGACGACCGCCAGCAGGCCGAGCCCGACCTTGCCCGGAAGCTTCATGGGTTCCTCCCCGAACCTGTTTTGCGTCAGCTTGCGGCGGGAGAGGTTCGGCGTCCAGAGCCACGGCCGGGGACACGTACTTCAGTGCGTGTCCCCAGCCGCTCGAAGCTGCAGGGGACACGTACCGAAGTCGGTACATGTCCCCGTCAGCAGTTCAGACCAGCGCCTCGAACTCCTCGACCAGCCGGGCGATGTCGCGCATGCCGGCGGCCCAGAAGTCCTTCCTGCGCGGATCGAGCCCGAACGGGGCCAGGGCCTCGACGTAGGTTTTCGTCCCGCCGGCGGCCAGCATCTCCTCGTAGAGGGGGGCGAAGGCGACCGGGTCCTCGCGGCGCTTCTCCATCAGCGCCCGCACCAGCAGGTCGCCGAAGGCGTAGGCGTAGACGTAGAAGGGCGCGTGCACGAAGTGGCTGACATAGGCCCAGTAGTGCTCATAGCCGTCGTTCAGCCTGATGGCCGGGCCGAGGCTCTCGCCCATCACCTCCAGCCACAGCTCGCCGATCTGGTCGGGCGACAGCTCGCCCTCGGTCCGGGCGTCGTGGAAACGGGTCTCGAACTGGTGGAAGGCGATCTGGCGGACGACGCTGTTGAGGCCGTCCTCGATCTTGCCGGCCAGCAGCGCCTTGCGGTCGGCGGGCGAGGCCTCGGCCAGCAGCCGCTCGAACACCAGCCCCTCGCCAAAGATCGAGGCCGTCTCGGCGAGCGTGAGCGGCGTATCGGCCAGCAGGGTGCCCAGCGGGCTGCACAGGGTCTGGTGAACGGCATGGCCCAGCTCGTGGGCGAGCGTCAGCACGTCGCGCCGCTCGCCCATGTAGTTCATGAACACGTACGGATGGCGGGTCGCCGTCACCGGATGGCTGTAGGCGCCGGACTGCTTGCCGGGGCGCGGGCGGGCGTCGATCCAGGGCCGGGCGAAGAAGGTCCTGGCCTGGTCGGCGAACTTGGGCGCCAGGGCCTGGAAGCTCTCCAGCACCACGGTCTGGGCCTCCCGCCAGTCATAGGTGCGGGGCGCGGCGGCGTCGAGCGGGGCGTTGCGATCCCAGTAGTCGAGGGTCTTGCGGCCCATGGCCTTCGCCTTGGCCGCGTAATAGCGGTGGCTGGTGGCGGCGTAGCTTTCGACCACCGCCTCGGCCATGGCGTTCACCGCCTCGGCGTCGACCTCGTTGGCGATGTGCCTCGACTGGGCCGGGTAGTCGAACCGGCGCCAGCGATCCTCGACCTGCTTTTCGAAGGCCAGGGTGTTCATCACCAGCGCCATGGTCGGGGTGCGGTCGTGCAGCGCCTCGGCCAGGCCGTTGGCCGCCTGTTTGCGCCGGGCCGCCGAGGGGTCGGACAGGCGGTTGAGCGCCTCGGGCAGGGTCAGGTATTCGCGGCCGACCTTGGCGGTGAGCTTCGCCAGGGTCTCGTCATAGAGCCGGCTCCAGTTGGCGACGGCCGGGGCCCGGTCGACCAGCAGCCGCTCCAGGTCGGCCGACAGCTCGTGCGGCCGGCTCAGTCGCAGGCGGCGCACCCAGGGCGCCCAGCGCCGGGCGACCGGATGGGCGGTGAAGGCCGCCTCGATCTCGGCGTCCTCCAGTTCGTTGAGCTCCAGGGTGAAGAACAGGCTGTCGGCGGCGATCTGTGACGACCGGGCGCGCAGGTCGCCCTCGAACTTGGCCCAGGCCGCGTCGTCCCGCGCCGTCGAGGCGGCCAGCGAGGCGTAGGCCCCTACCGACCACAGGCCGTTGGTCGCCTGCTCGTACAGGTTCAGGCCCTGATTGATCAGCGCGCCCAGCGCCGCGGCGTCGGCGCGCCTTTCGACGAATTTGCCCTTCAGGGCGATCAGGGCGTCATTGGCCCGTTTGGCCTGGGCCAGATCCAGGTCGATGCGCGGATCGTCCCGCCCGGCATAGAGGTCGGACAGGTCCCATTGCGGCAGGTCGGACGGGGCGGGGGGCGTGGCGTGGGCGTTCATGGCCGGGGATATAACGCTCCCTCCCCCTTGTGGGGAGGGTGGATCGGCGAGCGCAGCGAGACGAGACGGGTGGGGCAAGCCGGGATCGCCAGCCAGCGCTGAACGCGGCCAATCACTCGCCCGACCCTGGTCCGCTGCGCGGACCTGTCCCTCACACGAGGGGGGAGGGCGCCCCTAAACGAACCCCTTCCGTTTCCACCAGGCCAGCACCAGGTCCGGCCAGGCCTCGACCGGCTTGCCCCTGGCGAAGCGGAGGCCGAAGCCGTGGCCGCCTTCCTCGAAGACGTGCAGCTCCGTGGAAACCTTCGCCGCGCGCAGGGCGGCCTCCAGCCGCAGGCTGTTGTCGACCGGCACGGCCGTGTCGTCGGCGGCGTGAAGCAGGAAAGTCGGCGGGGCGTCGGGGCGGGCGTTGGTCTCCAGCGACCAGGCGCGCTCAAGCTCCGGGGTCGGAGAGGGGCCAAACATCCGCTCCCGCGAGCCGGGGTGGGCGTAGGGCGGGCTCATCGTCGCCACCGGATAGACCAGCACCGCGCTGTCGGGCCGCGCGGGCAGCCTGTCGTACTCATCGACGGGGGCGTAGTTCGGGCGGTCCCACATCAGGCTGAGGCAACCGGCGACATGGCCGCCCGCGGAGAAGCCCATCACCCCGACGCGCTTCGGGTCCAGCCCCCTGGCCGCCGCCCGGCCCCGGACCAGCCGCAGCGCGCGCTGGGCGTCCTGCAGCGCCACGGCCGGTCCCGCCGCCCAGCCGTCGCCGGGCAGGCGGTAGCTGGCGACATAGACGGTGACCCCGGCGGCGGCGAAGCGCTCGGCGCATTCATAGCCCTCCTTGTCCATGACCACCCATTTGTAGCCGCCGCCCGGCGTCATCAGCAGCGAGGCGCCGTTCGGCCGGGCCGGTTCGAAGACGGTCAGGGTCGGCCGGCGTACGCCCTTGATGATCCGGTCGCGCAAGCCGCCGGGCGACAGAGGACGCTCGACGACCTCCTCGGTGACGGTGACCGAGTCGCCGCCCGGCGCGGCGCCGGGCCAGAGCGGCAGGACAGTCGACCCGTCCGCTCGCGCCGGGGCGGCGAGGCCCAGCGCGGGCTAGGCGGCGATCAGGAATCGTCGGGTCAGACCGGTCATCGGGCGCTCATGTGGAAACCGGTGTCACCCTAGGTCGGGACTCGCCCGGCGTTAACCCCCGACTCAGGTCTCCGAAACCCGGTCTTTACTCCGGCGCTGTATCAATCCGGACCAACAAGAGCGGCGCTCCATGTCGGGCGCTCGCCGGTTCCGGTGGGATCTACATATGACCAAAACGGTCCTGGTCGTCGATGACGACCCGACGCAAAGGCGTCTGATCCAGGCGGTTCTCGAACGCGAGGGCTTCGCCGTGGCCCAGGCCGAGGACGGCGATTCAGCGCTCAAGCATCTGACCACCGGCCAACCGGCCGACGTGGTGCTGCTCGACCTTCAGATGCCAGGCCTGAACGGCCAGGACACGCTGAAGGAGATGCGCGCCCGGGGCCTTGGCCAGCCGGTGATCGTCATCACTGCCGGCGGCGGCGTGGAGACGGTGGTCAAGGCCATGCAGGCCGGGGCCCAGGACTTCTTCGTCAAGCCGGCCAGCCCAGAGCGCATCATCGTCTCGATCCGCAACGCCCTGTCGATGGGGGAGATGCGCACCGAGGTCGACCGTCTCAAGAAGCATTCCTCGGGCCGCACCACCTTCAAGGACCTGATCGGCGACAGCCCGGCCATGACCATGGTCAAACGGCTGGGCGAGCGGGCGGCCAAGTCCTCGATCCCGATCCTGATCACCGGCGAAAGCGGCGTCGGCAAGGAAGTCATTGCCCGCGCCGTACACGGAACATCGGACCGCGCCGGCAAGCCGTTCGTGGCCGTCAACTGCGGCGCCATCCCCGAGAACCTCGTCGAGTCGATCCTGTTCGGCCACGAGAAGGGCAGCTTCACCGGCGCCTCGGAGAAGCACCTGGGCAAGTTCCGCGAAGCCGACGGCGGCACCCTGTTCCTCGACGAGGTCGGCGAGCTGCCGCTCGACATGCAGGTCAAGCTGCTGCGCGCCCTGCAGGAGAGCGAGATCGATCCGATCGGCGCCAAGCGCTCGGTGCGGGTCGACGTCCGCATCGTCTCGGCGACCAACCGCGATCTGGCCAACGCCGTCGCCGAGGGCCGCTTCCGCGAGGACCTGTTCTATCGCCTGAATGTCTATCCGATCGAGGCGCCGTCCCTGCGCGAGCGCCGCGAGGACGTGCCGGCCCTGATCGACCACTTCGTGACCCGGTTCAACGTCGAGGAAGGCAAGCGCGTCGCCGGCGCCTCGCCCGAAACCCTGGCCATCCTGACCGGCTTCGACTGGCCCGGAAACGTCCGCCAGCTGGAGAACGCCGTCTACCGGGCCATCGTTCTGTCGGACGCGCCGTTCCTGCAGCCGCACGATTTCCCGGCCATTTCCGGCGTCAAGATCGCGCCTGAAGCGCAGTCGGCCGAGCCGGTCAGGCCGCTGCCGAGCGCCCAGGACCTGATCAGCGAGATCGGCAAGGACGCTCCGGTCCGCATCCTCGACGCGCGCGGCCACGTCCGCCCGCTGGAAGAGATCGAGCGCGAGCTGATCCAGCTGGCCATCGAGATCTACGCCGGCCACATGAGCGAGGTGGCGCGCCGCCTCGGCATCGGCCGCTCGACCCTCTATCGCAAGGTCCGCGAACAGGGTCTGGACGTGGGTGACGAGAGCCTGGAGGAGGCGTCCTGATGCGTCGACAACCGATCCTGTGGCGGCCCAGCCGCGACGAGCGGCTACGCACCCTGCTGACCCGCATGAGGCTGGCCGCGGCGCGAACCGCCGTCGCCGCCGCCTGAGCCTTGCATCCCCCGGCGTAAATCGCCCTAAGTCTCATCCGTGAACGAGACGCCGAAAGGGCGCGCGGATGGAAACGGCGGGCGTGGATCTGGCGGCGGTGGCCGCCTGGATGGACGGGCAGGGCCTCGGCTCGGGCCCGCTTGAGGACGCCGTGCTGCTGGCCGGCGGCACCCAGAACATCCTGCTGAAGTTCAGCCGGTCGGGCCGGTTCTATGTGCTGCGGCGTCCGCCGCCGCATCTTCGGGCCAACTCCAACGAGACCATGCGGCGCGAGGCGCGGGTGCTGGCGGCCATCGCCGGGACCGAGGTGCCGCACCCGGGCCTGATCGCGGCCTGCGGCGACGAGACCGTGATCGGCGCCGCCTTCTACCTGATGGAGCCCATCGACGGCTTCAATCCCACCACCGGCCTGCCGCCGCTGCACGCCGGGTCAGAAGAGGTCCGCCGCCGCATGGGCCTGTCGCTGGTCGAGGGCATCGCGGCCCTGGGCGCGCTCGACTACCGCGCCCTGGGGCTGGAGGGCTTCGGCAAGCCGGACAGCTATCTCGAACGTCAGGTGGCGCGCTGGAAGGCGCAGCTCGACTCCTACGCCGAATTCGACGGCTGGACCGGCCCGGCGGAGATTCCCGGCGTCGACCGCGTGGCCGCCTGGCTGGACGCGCACCGCCCCTCGACCTTCCAGCCGGGGATCATCCACGGCGACTATCACCTGGCCAATGTCATGTACCGCCACGACAGCGGCGACCTGGCGGCCATCGTCGACTGGGAGCTGACCACCATCGGCGACCCGATGCTCGATCTCGGCTGGCTGATGGCGACCTGGCCGGAGGGCGAGACCCCGGCCCCCGGCGCCGTGGGCGTCCAGCCCTGGACAGGCTTTCTGACGGCGGAAGAGCTGGTCGAACACTACCGCCCGCGCACGACGCGGGACCTGTCGACCCTCGACTGGTACGCGGTGCTGGCCTGCTACAAGCTGGGCATCATTCTGGAGGGCACCCACGCCCGCGCGTGCGCCGGACGGGCCCCGAAGGCGACCGGCGACCGCCTGCACGCCACGACCATCGGCCTGTTCCAGCGCGCGCTGCGCTGGATCGGCTGAGCGGCGTCAGGCCGGCCGACGTTCCCCAGATCCGTCTTCCCGGCGGAGGGGATTGGACGTACATCGACCCTAGAGCGCGTTAGGCGGAAGTGTACGCGGTTCCGCCGCCCGAACGCGCTCTAAGTGTTTGAATCTAGAGCATGCTGATCCGGTTCAGATGATTCCATCTGACCCGGGCATGCTCTAGCGGAACAGCTGGAGCAGCATCGACGGCCCGCGGTTGGCGATGCCCAGGGCCATGACGGCCAGTTGCTGCTGAACCTGCAGCGCACTCAGGCGGGCGCTCTCCCGGGCGAGGTCCGCGTCGACCAGCCGGCCGACGCCGGCGTCGATGACATCCTGCTGCTTGCCCACGAAGGTCAGGTGGCGGTCCAGGGACTTCGCGCCCGTGCCGAACTTCGCCGCCGCGGCGTTCACGCTGCGGATGGCGCTGTCGATATTGGCCAGCTCGGTGGCGCCGATGGTCCCGGTCAGGTCGGCGACCGTGCCGCTGATCGCGCCGCCGGTCGTCGACAGGTCGACGTGGTCGATGTCCAGCGTCGAGGAGCCGCTGGCGTTGGTCAGGGCCCGGACGGCGCCGGCGCTTCCTGACGCGATCAGATTGACGCCCCCGAACTCGGCCGTCGAGGCGGCCCGGTCGATCTGTTTGCGCAGCGCGACATAGTCCTCGCTCAGCGCCGCCTTGTCGGTGGCCGATAGCGTGGGGTCGGAGGCCGCCAGCGCCTTCTCCTTCATCTGCACCAGCAGGTCGGAGATGGTTTCCGCGCCGGAGAGGGCGACGTCGGCGATGGACTGTCCGCGCTGCAATGAGCCCATAACGGCGGTCAGGGCCCGAGACTCGGCGCGCTGGGTCTGGGCGATGGCCCAGGCGGCGGGGTCGTCGCGGGCGCTGGAGACCTTCTGGCCGGTGCTGATCCGGCGCAGCACCGTGTTCAGCTCGCCATTGATGGCGTTCAGACTCTGCAGGGCGATCATCGCGCCGACGTTCGTATTGACGCTGTTCAGCGGCATGACGACAGAGCCTGTTTCGAGGAACGGCCGCTTCCGGACCGCAGGGCGTTTTGCCCCGTGCTCAACCTCGCACATCGACCTTAATGAAAGCGCCTAGGGCGTCCGAATCGGCGTGATCGTCAGCATCACCCGGTCCGGCGCCCCGATCGAGCGGCAGGCCATGGGCCGGTACTGCAGGTCGTAGCAGATCCGTACGTCCATCAGCCGGTCGTCCTGCACCGTCTTGATGTAGATGCCCTCGCGCTTCATCCAGGGATTGGCGGCGACGAAGGCGTCGCGCACCGCGCCGGCGGTCATGGCGCCCGAGGGCAGGGCCGGCTGCCGGATGTCCTCCCACAGGTCGGCCGCCTGCGCGAAATAGGCCTCGGGCGTCTCCCAGCCGCAGGTCCCGTGCGCGGCCCACTCGTGCTGCAGCATGGTCGGGGCGGGGGTCATGCAGCTGTGGCGGCGCACGGTCGCGGGGCGGATCTCCGGGGCCGGGCCGCAATAGCGCGGGTGCCGCCGCTGCGCCCCGTTGGGCCACAGGCCGTGGACCACGAAGCCGAAGGCGTTGTCCCGGCACTGGGTGACGTAGTCCGGGTCCCCGGCCTGGGCGCGGCACTCCTCCGGCGCCCAGGTCAGGGCCAGCATGTAGTGGGCCGTCGGCTCATCGGCGACGATCTCGTCGGCGGGCGGGGTGTAGGCCGGGGCCGGGGAGATGACGGCGGGGAGTGCGCAGGCCGGCGCGGGGCCCTGAGCGACCTCGGCGGGCGCCGTGCAGGCGGCGGCGAGGAGAGCGGTGGCCAACGTGACGAGTGTCTGACGAACCTTCACAGACGTTTCCTCAACTCCGTCATGGCCCGACGTGTTCGGGCCACCCATGAACACCGTCTGTCCCGTGCGTCCTTCGACACGCCGCTGCGCGGCTGCTCAGGATGACTGGATTGATAGCCCATCCATTCAAGTCATGCTGAGCAGCGCTCCCCGGGTCCGGCATGAGCCGGCCCGAGGATAAACTCCGAGCGCGTGTCGAAGCACGCAGAGCGCATCAAGCTCACCACGCATGGGTGGCCCGAACAAGTCGGGCCATGACGGATGAGAGCTGGCTACTCGCCCCCGGGGCCGCTGGAACGCCGCTTGAACGGCTTGCGCTGCAGGGGCTTCTTCTCACCCTTGGCCTTGGCGGTGATCTCCTTGAGCTTCACCGCCTGCAGCATCGACAGGGCCTGGCCGGCCGCGCCCTTCTCCGGATCGCCGAAGGCGCGGCCGTAGGTCTTGAGGCGGTCCTCGACGGAGCCGAGGAACTCGCCCTCCCATTCGGACAGCTCGACGCCCAGCTTGTCGGCCGAGCGGCGGGCGCGTTTCAGGGCGTTCAGCGCGGCCCGCTTGGCCTGCGCCTTCAGATCTGGCGGGTTACGCTTCAAATTTCCCCGATAGCGGACATGTAGAGGTCGATCAGCGCCTCTTCTTCCTGCCGCTTGGCCCGGTCGGTCTTCCGCAGGCGCACGACCTTGCGGATGATCTTGACGTCGAAGCCGTTGCCCTTGGCCTCGGCATAGACTTCCTTGAGGTCGGCCATCACGCCGGCCTTGTCCTCTTCCAGGCGTTCGATCCGCTCCAGGATGCTCTTCAGCTGGCCCTGGGCGGTGGTGTTGAGGACTTCAATCGGATTGGCGTCGTCGGCCATGGGGACAGGCTCTCACAGGTCGAAGGGATCGGGAAGGCCGAGGGTCTACCCCTCGACGGCCCCGGCCTCAAGCAGTCCGTGGCCGATCAGGGCCGGCCACAGGGCCCGGGGGTCCTCGAACCTGTGGACATGGAAGCCGATCGCCCGCGCCGCCTCGATGTTGGCGGCCGAGTCGTCGACGAACAGCAGATCCTGCGCCTCCAGACCGGTGCGGGCCAGCGCCACGGCGTAGAGGGCCGGGTCGGGCTTGATCAGGCGTTCCTCGGCCGAGACCACGGTGTCGCGCAGGTGACGGAAGGCGGGGCTCAGGCTTTGCACGAAGGGCCAGGTCCCGGTCCACATGTTGGTCAGGCCGTACTGGGGCACGCCGGCGAGGGCCAGGGCTTCCATGGCCGCTTCCGTCTGCGGAATCGCGCCGTCGAACATCTCGTCCCAGCGATCCCACCAGGCGCGGATGGCGGACTCATACTCGGGAAAACGCTCGACCAGCCGTCGGGTGTTGGCTTCGGGCGCAAGGCCGCGATCTGTCTCCAGGTGCCAGGCCATGGTGCAGACAGACGAAAGGAACCGGTCGCAGGCGGCCGGTTCCTTGAAGATCTTTTCGTAGAGACGTCGCGGACTCCAGTCCACGATCACATTGCCGACGTCCCAGAGAACGGCCCTGGGCGTACGCAAGGGTGACTAGCCCTGCTTCGCCTTGAAGCGCGGGTCGGTCTTGTTGATCACGTACAGAACGCCCTTGCGACGCACGAGCTTGCAGTCGCGGTGGCGGTTCTTCAGCGACTTCAGCGAGCTTCTGACCTTCATGACCCTAGTCTACCGTTGGCGGGGTCGCGGCGGACGGCCAGACGGCGTCCTTGCTTCCCGGATGTTTCCAGAGCGGGCGGCTATAGGGGGCGGCGGCGAAGGAGTCAATCCGGGCGGCCCGGCGGAGCGTGGCGAGAAGGCCTTTGCGCTTAACGATTTTCGCGGGCTTGTGATTGAGCCCTCTGGCGGTTGGCGTCTAGGCTGCGCTCATGGACCGTCGCTCATTCATCGTTCTGACCCTGGCCGGCTGCGCTGACCCGTCGCTGACGCCGACCCCGGCCGTGATGACGCCGGCTCCCGCGCCCGCGCCGACGCCGGTGTCGACCGGACCGGCCGGAACCTCGGGCGACCCCAATTTCGACAGCTGGATCAGCGGTTTCTACAATCGCGCCCGCGCCGCCGGCGTCCCGGCCGCCGTGCTGGACCGCGAACTCGCCGGCCTGACCCCGGACAGCCGGGCCGAGTCGGCCGACAGCCGCCAGCCGGAGTTCTCCAAGCCGATCGGCGACTATGTGAAGGGCGTGGCCACCGCCGACCGCCTGGCCCAGGGCCGCCGGTTCCGCGACAGCCTGCCCTATCTCGGCCAGCTCGAGGGCCGCTACGGCGTTCCGCGCGACATCGTCCTGGCCATCTGGGCGCTGGAATCGGCGTTCGGCAAGATCCAGGGCGACATGGACGTGGTCCGCTCCCTGGCCACCCTGGCCGCGCACGGGCGCCGCCGCGACTGGGCCGAGGGGGAGCTGATCGCGGCCCTGAAGATCATCGGCTCGGGCGAGGCCTCGCGCGTGCGCCTGAGGGGCAGCTGGGCCGGCGCCATGGGCCAGACGCAGTTCCTGCCCTCGGTCTACCTGTCCACGGCCGTGGACGGCGACGGCGACGGCCAGCGCGACATCTGGGGTTCGACCGCCGACGCCCTGTTCTCGACCGGCAACTACATGGCCCGGGCCAACTGGAAGCGCGGCGAGAGCTGGCACCGCGAGGTCATCGCCCCGGACGGCTTCGACTACTCGGTGGTGGAGACGCTGAAGGACACGCCGGACGGCTGGGCCAGCCGCGGCGTGCGCCGCGCCGACGGCCTGCCGTGGAGCACGGCCGACCGGGCGGCGCAGACGACGCTGATCGCGCCGGCCGGGGCGGCGGGGCCTTTGTTCCTGACCTTCCCCAACCACATGGCCATCCGGCGCTACAACAACTCCACGGCCTATGCCCTTGGGGTGGGCACGCTGGCCGAGGGCTTCTCCGGCGGCGGCCAGCTGGTGCGGCCCTGGCCCTACGAGGTTCCGCTGTCGCTCGACGACCGTAAGGCGGCCCAGGCGGCGCTGGCGAAGCTGGGCTTCGACCCGGGCGCGCCGGACGGCGTCATCGGCGTCAACACCCGCGCCTCCCTGCGCGGCTGGCAGGCCTCGCGCGGCCTGCCGGCGGACGGCTACCTGTCGGTGGACATGGTCCGGCGGCTGAGGGCCGAGGCGGGGAGCTGATCGGGGACATGTACCGTCTTCGGTACGTGTCCCCCGCAGCTTGCAAGCGGATGGGGACACGCACTGAAGTGCATGTCCCCCGCTAAACCCCGCCCTCGTCGCTGCGTTCGAGCAGGGCCAGGGTGGAGTCGTCATCGTCTTCCCCCCGCTCGCCGGCCTCGCGCAGGATCCGGTTGCGGAAGGCGTAGACCAGCAGGCCGGCCAGGATGACGGCGTTGAGCAGGAAGGGCGCCCAGGCCACGGCCTCATAGAGGCCGACGAACAGCGGCGCGATAATCACGTTCAGGCCGTTCACCGCGGCGATGTACCCGGCCGCCTTGGCCTGGTCCTCCATCTTGACGGCGAGGGACGCGCCGGCGGTGAAGCCCGGCCGCGCGAAGCCGTAGCCGAGGGCCGAGATGGCGTAGCCCGCCACCACGGTCCAGTAGTCCGGCGCGAACACGGTGATCAGATTGCCGAGGCAGGCCAGGGCGACGCCCCAGCGCAGCAGCGCCCGGGGGCCCATGTTGAAGATGCGGATCAGGCCCCACTGGGCCAGCAGCCCGGCCATCGCCCCGGCGGCCATGGCCACCGAGATGAAGCCCAGCGCCTTGATCGGCGTTAGCTGCAGCTTGTCGATGATCATGAAGCCGAGGGTGTAGCCCTGGGCCGTCTGGCAGGTGGCGACCAGAAAGCCGTAGAGCAGAAACGGAAACAGCACCGACTCCCGGGCGCTGTCCGATACCTGACGGACCAGGCGGACCGGCCGGCGCACCTGGGCGACAAGGTTTCCGGTCCAGGACAGCGCCGCGCGGAAGCCGCGATCGCCGGCCGACGGGAACGGGCGCTGGTCGCGCGGGCGGCTGACCTCAGGCAGGTAGCGCCAGACGACGAACAGCATCGCCGTCGACAGCAGCGAGAAGGTGAACAGCGGCCCGGCCAGGGTCACGAACGGCAGGATGAACAGCGGCGCCAGGAAGGGGCCGACCACGGTGCCGAGGCCAAAGGCCCCGGCCAGGCTGGCCATCTGCTGGGTGCGCTCCGACCGGCTGGTCCGCTCGGCGACATAGGCCTGGGTCGCCGGGTTCGAGGCCGAGCCGATCAGCCCGAACAGCGCCCGGGCCAGCAGGAAGATCACGAAGATCACGTACCAGGGCGCGAGGTGATAGAGGCCCGCCGTCACCACCAGACCGCAGCACAGCATCGAGACGGCGAAGCCGGCCAGGCCCAGCATGATCAGCGGCTTGCGCCCGCGCTTGTCGGACTCACGCGCCCAGATCGGCGACATCACGGCCCAGAGCAGGGCCGACAGGGAGAAGATCGCCGCCATGTAGGCGTCCGGAATCTCGATCTCGCGGCCGATGGCCGGCAGGATCGACATCAGGCCGGTGTTGCCGATCGCCACAACCACGGAGACCGCGAACAGGATGGCGAAGGAACGCGGGTGCAACCGCGGCTGGGTCTTGCGCTCGGCGTCCGTCATTCCGGCACTGTTAGGCCCGCCAAATCCCGGGCGCAACGGGCGCGCTGCTCACCCGGCATTAAGCATTAACCGCGATGGTTCCCCGATTAACCTCGCGGGGCGACGGACGACCCATGTTCCAGATCATCGGCATCGTGATGCTTTTCGCCATGGTCTTCGGCAGCTACCTGCTGCACGGCGGCAAGATGGACGTGATCCTGAAGACCCTGCCGTACGAGCTGATGGCGATCTTCGGGGCGGCCATCGCCGCCTTCCTGATTTCCCAGTCGCTGACGGTGATCAAGGCGACGATCGGCGGCTTCGGCAAGGTGTTCGCCGGCCCGAAGTGGAAGGCCTCCGACTACCGCGACCTGCTGTCGCTGCTCTTCCTGCTGACCAAGACCATGAAGTCCAAGGGCGTGATCGCCCTCGAAAGCCACATCGAAAAGCCCCACGAGAGCACGATCTTCTCCCGCTTCCCGAAGATCATGAAGGACCATTTCGCCGTCGACTTCATCTGCGACACGCTGCGGATGATGACCATGAACCTGGAGGATCCCCACCAGGTCGAGGACGCGATGGAAAAGCAGATCGAGAAGCATCACCACGAGGCCTCGGCCGCGCCGCATGCCCTGCAGAACATGGCGGACGCCCTGCCGGCCCTGGGCATCGTCGCCGCCGTGCTGGGGGGTCATCAAGACCATGAGCTCGATCACCGAGCCGCCCGAGGTGCTCGGCGGCAGGATCGGCGGCGCCCTGGTCGGCACCTTCCTGGGCGTCTTCCTCGCCTACGGCCTGATCGGCCCGATGTCCTCGCGCCTGCAGAACGTCATCGACGAGGACGGCGCCTTCTACCGAATCATCCAGTCGGTGCTGGTCGCCCACCTGCACGGCAACGCGGCCCAGATTTCGGTCGAGATCGGCCGTGGCAGCGTCCCCTCCGGCGCCCAGCCCAGCTTCCTCGAACTCGAGGAAGCCCTGTCCAACATACCCAACGAGGCATGACGCACCGCAGCACGGGAAAAATGTGATCACGCGAGCGTGAGAAGTACGCTTGCGCCCCGTGATAATCGCTGCGTAGTCTTCCCCTGCGCTCCCCCGCAGGAGCGCGTGAAAACTCCTCACAGGGGACCGAAAAATGACCTCCGATATGCTCCGTAAGCTTCTCGTCGCCGGCGCCGCCGTCGCCGCTCTGTCCGTCGCCGCCTGCGGCAAGCCCGCTGAAAAGGCCGAAGAAGCCGCCGCTCCGGCCGCTGAAGCCGCCGCCGCGGAAGC
>JBEIDC010000001.1:0-178475 GCA_040383665.1 Caulobacter sp. | reverse complement strand
GTTGCCGGTTCGCTCTGGGTTGGTCCCGGTTGCCGAGGCGCTCCAAAAACCACTCGGCTCCTCGAACTCCTATCTAACGGAAAAAGCTTGTGGTTTTTTGCTCAACACCAAATCGCCACGGTGCGGAGGTCTGGAGACTATTCGGGCTTTCGGAGAGAAAATCGGCCGTTTCCTGGCAAGCGCAGTGCGGAGCCAGTTCGGCGAAACCCTGTAATACAACGGGATTTTCTGACACCGCCCGGCCCACAGAGAGATTTGTGGCGAGGGGCGATGGCGGTGAGAGTGGGATTCGAACCCACGGTAGGCGTTAACCTACACACGCTTTCCAAGCGTGCGCCATCGACCACTCGGCCACCTCACCCCACGTCGCGGCGCGTGAGCGCCGTTTGCGGAAGGCGCGGAATATACTGATCAGGCGCCCCCCGGCAAGCGCGGTTCGGAAATCGTGAAATTTCGTCGCGGCGCGCCTATATCTGTCGCCTGAAAGATCGCGAGGACATCATGCTGTTCGGCAAGAAGACCCTGGACATTCCCACCGCCGCCGAGGCGCTGCCGGGGCGGGCGCAGGCCATACCCACGGCGCGGGCCCATTTCGTCAACGGCCGGCCCCTGCACGGTCCCTGGCCGGAGGGGCTGGAGCAGGCGGTGTTCGCCATGGGCTGCTTTTGGGGCGTGGAGCGGATCTTCTGGCAGATCCCGGGCGTCTGGAGCACGGCGGTCGGCTATGTGGCCGGCGCAACGCCCAACCCGACCTACGAAGAGGTTTGCAGCGGCCGCACCGGCCATACCGAGGCGGTGCTTGTGGTGTTTGACCCGGCGGTGGTGACCTACGACGACCTGCTGAAGGCCTTCTGGGAAAACCATGATCCGACCCAAGGCATGCGCCAGGGCAACGACATCGGCACCCAGTACCGCTCGGGCGTCTACACGCTGAACGAGGACCAGGCGGTGGCGGCCACGGCGTCTCGCGCCGCCTATGAGCAGGCGCTGGCCAGGCACCGCATGGGACCGATCACGACCGAGATCGCGCCGCTCGGGCCGTTCTACTACGGCGAGGACTATCACCAGCAGTACCTGGCCAAGAACCCGAACGGCTATTGCGGCATCGGCGGCACCGGCGTGGCCTGCCCGATCGGGGTCGGCGTCGGGGCGTAACGCCTGTTCAGGGCTGCGCTGACGTCCGGTCGATCACCTTGCGCAGGTCGGCGATGGCCTTCGCCGCCGACGACTGGCGCTGGCGCCAGACCAGCAGCGCCACGGCCCCGACGGTGGCGATGAAGAAGGCCAGCGGGCCGAACAGCCAGGCCGCGGCGGCCAGCGCGAAATAGTAGCCCCGCACCCCGGCGTTGAACGAGGACAGCGCCGGGTTCAGCGTCCGCGAGGCGGCGTCGGCGAAGGCGATCTGCAGCGCCGGATCGACCGCCTCGCCCTCGGGCGTCGCGCCCATGATCGCCAGGCTGTAGTTCATCTGGCGGATGGCCCAGATGAAGGCCAGCAGGCCCCGCGCCAGCACCGCCACCATCAAGGCCAGCTGGCCCTCGAACAGGAAGCGGGTCGAGGTCTGGATCACCTCCAGGCTGGACACGCTGGCGAAGGTGCTTTCGCCGCCAAACAGCGCCCCGGCCGAGGCCGCGATCAGCAGCAGGTTCGAAGAGGCGAAGAACGAGGCCGAGTTGAGCGCGTGACCCAGCAGGTTGGCGTCCATCAGCCGGATCTCCCGGCGCGCCATCTGGCCCATCCAGGCGCCGCGGATCACCGTCATGTCGCTATTGAGCGAGGCGCCGCGCGACAGCAGCTTGAGCAGCGGCTCGTAGAAGAGCCAGCAGGCGAGGAAGAAGACCAGGGCGGCAAGATCAGGCACGGGCATGGCGAGAGCCTCAGTCTTCCTCGATCAGGCTGGTCTTCTTCGTGTCCGGCAACAGGATGACGGTGATGAAGCCGACCAGAAGGATGGCGGTGACGTAGATGTAGAAGTTGCTCTCGACGCCGTCGGCCTTGAAGCTCAGCGCCACGGCCTCGGCCGAGCCGCCGAAGATGGAGTTGGCGAGGGCGTAGGGCAGGGCGACACCCAGGGCGCGGATGTGGGCGGGGAACATCTCCGCCTTGAACAGACCAGAGATCGAACTGTAGCCGGACTGGAAGGTCAGGGCGATCATGATCAGGCCGAAGGCCGCGAAGGCGTTGGTGGCTCCGGCGATGGCCGTCAGCAGGGGCCAGGTGGCCAGCATGCCGCCGCCGTAGGCGAAGAGCAGCAGCGGCTTTCGCCCGACCTTGTCGGAGATCCAGCCGAACAGCGGCTGCATGAGCATGAAGCAGAACAGCGCCGCCACCATGACCTGGCTGGCGGTCTCCTTGCTGAAGCCCGTCGTGTTGATCAGGAACTTCTGCATGTAGCTGGTGTAGACATAGTAGGCGAGCGAGCCCCCGGCGGTCAGGCCCATGACCATCAGCGTCTGCTTCGGGTGTTTCACGAACAGCAGCATGGTCTTGCCGCGCGCCGCGCCGGCCGCCTTGGCGTTTTCGAAGCCCGGGCTCTCATGGATGCCGCTGCGAAGCCAGAACACGACCACCGCCAGCGCCGCGCCGATGAAGAAGGGGATGCGCCAGCCCCATTCCTTGAGGTCCGCCTCGGGCATCAGCCACTGCAGGATGACGACCAGTCCCTGAGCCGAGAGCGAACCGGCGATCAGGGTCACATACTGGAAGCTGGCCCAGAAGCCGCGATTCTTCCGGCCGGCGACTTCCGAGAGGTAGGTGGCGCTGGCGCCGTACTCGCCGCCGACCGACAGGCCCTGCAGGATGCGGGCGCCCAGCAGGATGGCCGGAGCCAGCGCCCCGACCTGGGCATAGGTGGGGGCCAGGGCGATGATCAGACTGCCGGCGCACATCATGGCCACCGACAGCGTCAGCGCGGCGCGCCGGCCGGCCCTGTCGGCGTACGCCCCCATAAGCCAGGCGCCCACCGGCCGCGCCAGAAAGCCCACCGCCGACACGGCCGCGGCCTTGAACAGCTGCGCGGTCTGGTCGCCCTCCGGGAAGAAGTGGCTGGCGAAGTAGACGGTGAAGAAGATGTAGGCCGACCAGTCGTACCACTCGACCAGATTGCCCGCCGAGCCGCCGAGGATGGCCTTGAGGCGTTGCGCCGGCGTGAGGCCGGGGGCGGTGGGGCCCGTCGGCGTCTCGTCGATCGCCCCCGTTTCCGTCGCCGTCATGCCGCTTCCCCCGCCCAGCGCATCGAACCGGCGAGGTTAGGGGAAGCGGTGGCGGCTGCAAGCGTGCCTGAGCGTCAGAGCCGGCCCATCAGCACCAGCACGATCAGGATGATCAGAACCAGGCCCAGCCCGCCGGAGGGGAAGTAGCCCCAGGACTTCGAGTGCCCCCAGGTCGGCAGGGCGCCGACAACGAGCAGAATAAGAACGATGATGAGGATGGTCCCCAGCATGTGATGTCTCCGTGAACAGCGAACAGCTTCGGCTGTCACAATCCCCGGAGGCGACCGGAAGTTCCGGCGCTGTGCTGGAAGGGTGGCCGGGCGGCGGTTCGGCGCCTGGGCAGGTTGCCGAACCGCTCGCCCCGAGGGACGACTAGCTGTTGTCCTCGACCGGCGCTTCGGGCGCGTTCTTCTTCAGGGAGTCGATGGCGTTCTGGGCGGAGGCCTTGGAGCTGTAGCCCTCGGTCGAGAACATGGTCTCGCTGTTGTACTTGAACCGGACCCGGAACTCGCCGGCCTTGTCTTTGTAGATCTCGAACTTGTGGGCCACTGGCGGCTCTCCTTCACATTGGGGACCCCGACAGTCGGGCGCGCGGCGCGACAGTGTCAATCGCGGCGCGACCACATCGCCGTGAGCGGCGGGCGGGCGGCTCAGCCGTGCGGCGGCGCCGGCCGGATCGACCACAGGCCGCCGATGAAGGCGCCCTTGATACGGGGCAGGATGGTCAGCACCAGGGCGGTGAGCAGTGACAGGGCTACCGGCACGACGATCCAGGGCGAGGCCTCCCAGAGGATCGGGAACAGCAACGCGGGCGCGATGATCAGGTGGCCGACCAGCAGGATGGTGAAATAGGCGGGGCCGTCGTCGGCGCGATAGGCCGACAGGTCATGACCGCAAGCCGGACAGCTCTGCCGGACCTTGAGATAGCCGCTGTAGAGGCTGCCTTCGCCGCAGTTCGGGCAGCGGTGCTTCAGGCCCCGCGACAGTCCGGTCAGGAACGGGCGGGGTTCGGCGTCGACATGAGCTTGTGACATGCCTCCCATATGAACCCTGGGCCCGGGCGGCGAAAGGGGCGTGTGGTCGAATGCCGCGACCTTGTCGCCAGATGCGGCGAACCGGGAACCCGCGCTTTGGCGAGGCCGTTGCGTAGGCGGCGAGCGGGACGCGCCTTGCGAGGACATCAGTTTGGTGACGGCGGGAACGGGCGATGTGTGCGGTCGCGCCACAGTCGCGGCGGAAATTCGCGTCCCGGATGACAACGGTGCGCGAGTCCGCGGAAGCTCTGCTACCGTTGCGTTGGTGACCTTCAAGGGGCGGTCGACGGCGATGTCGCAAGGGTTGCGTATGGGGGCGGCGGGGCTGCTTGTCGCAGGCCTGTTCGCGGCTTCGGCCCAGGGGCCGGCGCTGGCCCAGGCGCCGTTGACGGGCGCTGTTCCCTATGCGCGTCCGGTTGATGGCGTGATCATACTGACCCCGGCGCAGGCGGACCTGCTGCGCGCCACCCTGGCTGCCTCTGACCGGCACGGCTTCGCCCCCGGCGAGTTCACGCCGCGCGGCGAGACCGAGGCCGCCCTGATCGACGCGACGCTGCGCTACGCCAAGGCCGTCAAGGTCGGGCGGCTTAACGTCGCCAACTTCCGCTCCGACTGGGGGCTTCGACCGCAGCCGTTCGACGCCCGGGGCGGGCTGGCCCGCGCCGTGGCGGACAACCGCCTGCAGGCCTGGCTGGACACCCTGCCGCCGCCCTATCCCGGCTACGAGACCCTTCAGGTTGGCCTGACCACCTATCGCGACATCCAGTCGCGCGGCGGCTGGGCCCAGCTTGCGGCCGGGCCGGACCTCACGGTCGGTTCTGTCGGGCCCGCGGTCGAGGCGCTGCGCGCCCGGCTGGCGGCCGAGGACCCGCTCACGCCGGCCCAGACGGCGATGACGCCGACCGTTCCTGGTCAGTTGGCTGGCCAGCCGCTGTTCGATGCGGCGCTCGCCGAGGCGGTCAAGCGCGCCCAGAAGCGGATGGGGCTGGAGCCTAGCGGCACGGTCGGCGCGACGACGCGCGCGGCGCTTAACGTCACGGTGGAGCGGCGTCTCGACCAGATCGTCGCCAACATGGAACGCTGGCGCTGGCTGCCCTCGTCCATGCCGGCCACGCGGGTCCAGGTGAACGTCGCCGCCGGCGTGTTGACCCTGTTCAAGAACGACCAGCCGACGCTGTCGATGCGCGCGGTGACCGGCAAGCCCAACGGCGGCGAGACGCCGCTGCTCAGGTCCGATATCCACTCGATCGTGCTCAACCCGCCATGGAACGTCCCGAGCGGCATCGCGGCCAGAGAGCTGATTCCCAGGGGGCCGGCCTATCTGGCCGGCGCGGGGTTCCGGTTCATGCCGGGCGGCGGCCTGCAGCAGAGGCCTGGCCGCAACAGCGCGCTGGGCGTGATCAAGTTCGACTTCGAGAACCCCTACGCGGTCTTCCTGCACGATACGCCGAGCAAGGGCGGGTTCGCACGTTACACACGGCTGGCCAGCCACGGCTGTGTTCGTCTCGAGCGGCCGCTTGCGCTCGCCCGGGCCCTGTTTGAGGGCGACCAGACCTGGACGCCGCACCAGATCGACGAAACCATCGCCGGCGGCCAGACGACGCGGGCCAGGGTGGCGGATCCTGTGGCCGTGTTCCTGCTCTACTGGACCGCCTATGTGACGCCGGACGGCCAGGTGAACTTCCGCCAGGATCCCTACGGCTGGGACACGCTGCTGATCAGGCGGATCGCAGCCCAGGGCGCCGCGTGACGGGCGACTGCCCCTGCTGTTCCGGCGGCCCGGTGCTGGGCCGTCGTCGGCTGTTTTCCCTGGCCGCCGGCGGTGTGGCGGCCCTGACCGCGGCCACGGCCGCCGCGGCCCAGGACCCGAAACCGGGGCCGGTCGATCCGGAGGACGCCCCGGCGCCCGATGGTTTCGGCTCGCTGTCCCCCACGCCCCTCACGCCCCCTCCGCCGGGACCTCGGCATCTGAAGTTCCGGCACCTGCACACCGAGAAGAACCTCGAGGTGGTCTATTGGGACGGCGGCAAGTACGTCTGGGACGCCATGCAGGCGGTCAACCAGCACCTGTCCGACTTCCGCAGCAAGGAGGTCCATCCGATCGATGTGCGTCTGCTGGACATCCTGTTCACGCTGCAGTCGCTGACCGGTTCGAAGGAGCCCTTCCGGATCGTCTCGGCCTTCCGCTCGCCGGCCACCAACACGATGCTGTCGGATCAGAGCGCGGCGACGAACGGCGCCACCCAGGTCGCCACCAGGAGCCTCCACATGGAGGGCAAGGCCATCGACATGCGCCTGAACGACGTATCGCTCACCGGCCTGCGCGACGCGGCGCTGGCCCTTAAGGGCGGAGGCGTGGGCTACTATCCCGACTCCGGCTTCATTCATGTGGATATCGGTCCGGTTCGGACCTGGCAGGGGACCTGAAGGGTAACGGGGGATGGCTCACAAGAAATCTGCCAAGACATCGGGTGCGGGCGGCTGCCTGGTGCAGATCCTGCTGGGGTTCCTGGCGGCGATCGCGGCTGTGCTCGCCGTGCTGTTCTTCCTGAGCTCGGCGCCGCTGGACGCCGACCCCGAAGGTCCGTCGCTCGCCGACGAGGCGGCGGCGCGGGCCCAGGCCGCCGACGTTCCGCCGGCGGCGCCCGCGACGGCGCCCGCGGCGCGGGATGACGCCGACCGCGTCCCCCCTCCGGCTGACGGCGGACTCGATCCCCGATCGGACGACCAGATCGCTGACGACGCGGCGGCAGCCGGGATGACGTCGCGCCCCCCTTCCCCCGCGCCGGAATAGGGGTATCGTTACAAAACTGACGCGCAGCGGCCGCGCGACGACGCAGGCCGCAAACAGCATCCAGTGCAGGGCGTAGGGGCGAGTCGCCCGATCGGCTCACCTTCGCCAATAGACACCGGAGCGGGGGAAGGAGCAGTTCGCGTTGCAGCCGACCAATACCGAGGCGCCCGAGTACTTTCACAAGGTCGTCGATTGCCAGTGGGCCTGTCCGGCCCATACGCCTGTTCCCGAATACATCCGGCTGATCGCGCAGGGGCGTCACGCCGACGCCTACATGGTCAACTGGAAGTCCAACGTCTTTCCGGGGATCCTCGGGCGGACCTGCGACCGGCCCTGCGAGCCCGCCTGCCGCCGGGGCCGGGTCGACGAGGAGCCGGTGGCTATCTGCCGGCTCAAGCGCGTCGCCGCCGACAGCAAGGGCGACGTGACAGCGCGGATGCCGACGCCGTCCCCGGTGAAAATCGGAAAGACGGTCGCCTGCATCGGCGCGGGGCCCGCCTCGATGACCGTCGCCCGCGACCTGGCCCCCTTCGGCTTCGATGTGGTCGTCTACGACGCCGAGGCCAAGAGCGGCGGCATGATCCGCAGCCAGATCCCCCGCTTCCGTCTGCCCGAAAGCGTCATCGACGAGGAGATGGGCTTTGTCACCGCGCTTGGCCCCAAGATGCGGCTGGGCGAGCGGGTCGACAGCCTCAAGGCCCTGCTGGCCGAGCCCTATGACGCCATCTTCGTCGGCACCGGCGCGCCGCGCGGCCGCGACCTGAACGTCCCCGGCCGGCAGGAGGCGGCCGCCAACATCCATATCGGCATCGACTGGCTCTCCAGTGTCTCCTTCGGCCATGTCGAGAGCATCGGCCGCCGCGTGGTCGTGCTGGGCGGCGGCAACACCGCCATGGACTGCTGCCGCACCTCGCGCCGCATGGGCGGCGAGGAGGTCACGGTCGTGGTCCGCTCCGGCTTCGAGGAGATGAAGGCCTCGCCCTGGGAGAAGGAGGACGCGATGCATGAGGGCATCCCGATCCGCAACTTCATGGTCCCCAAGGCCTTCACCCACGAGGACGGCAGGCTGACCGGCGTGGTGTTCGAAAAGGTCGCGCCCGTCATCGACGAACGCGGCCGACGGGTGACCCGGCCGACCGGCGAGCCGGACGAGCATATCGCCTGCGACGACGTCCTTCTGGCCATCGGCCAGGAGAACAGTTTCCCGTGGATCGAGCGCGACATCGGCATCGACTTCGACGAATGGGGCATGCCCGTCGTTGATCCGGTGACCTTCCAGTCGACCAATCCGCGCGTCTTCTTCGGCGGCGACGCAGCCTTCGGGCCCAAGAACATCATCTGGGCCGTCGCGCACGGGCATGAGGCGGCGGTGTCGATCGAGCACTTCTGCCGGGGTGAGGACCTGCGCCTGCGCCCGCCGCCGGGCATGGCCGTCTCTTCGCAGAAGATGGGCATCCACGAGTGGAGCTACGACAACGACGTCTCCATCGACGACCGCCAGAAGGTGCCGATGCTGGAGACCGCCGTGGCGCTCGCCGACGTGAAGGCCGAGGTCGAGCTCGGCTTCGACGTCGCCCGGGCCCTGGCCGAGACGCAACGCTGCCTCAACTGCGACATCCAGACGGTGTTCGCTACGCCGCTGTGCATCGAGTGCGACGCCTGCGTCGATATCTGCCCCACCGACTGCATCACCTTCACCGTCAATGGCGAGGAGGATGAGCTGCGCCCGCGGCTGAAGGCGCCGGCCCTGAATCTGACGCAGGATCTCTATGTGTCGGGCACGCTGCCGACGGGCCGGGTGATGGTCAAGGACGAGGACGTCTGTCTGCATTGCGGCCTCTGCGCCGAGCGGTGCCCGACCGGCGCATGGGACATGCAGAAGACGCTGATCGAGATGACCCAGGCCAGCGGGGGGTGTCTGAAATGAGCCGCCCCCTGACCGCCACCAATGACTTCGTCGTCAAGTTCGCCAACGTCAACGGCTCCGGCTCGGCGAGCGCCAACGGCCTGTTCGTCAAGTCGATCCTGCAGATGGGCGTGCCGGTCGCGGCGCGGAACATCTTCCCCTCGAACATCCAGGGTCTGCCGACCTGGTACGAGATCCGCGTCAGCGGCCAGGGCTGGATGGGGCGCCGCGGCGGCGTCGACCTGATGGTCGCCATGAACCCCCAGACCTGGGATCGCGACCTGGGTGAGATCGAGACCGGGGGCTACCTGTTCTACGACTCCACCAAGCCGATGCCGCCGGAGAGGTTCCGCGCCGACATCACCGTGGTGGGCGTGCCCCTGACCCGGATCTGCAACGCCGCCTACGCCGAGCCGTCCAAGCGCAAGGTGCTCAAGAACATCATCTACCTGGGCGCCCTGACCTTCCTGCTCGGCATCGAGCGCGAGGTGGTCGAGGCGCTGCTGGCCGAGGAATACGCCTCCAAGCCGGCGTTGATCCCCGCCAACATCGAAGCGCTGGCGCTGGGCTTCAACTACGCCAACGAGAACTTGAAGCCCCTGGGCCTGCAGCTGAAGCGCGCCGACGCCGTGGGCGACCGCATCTTCGTCGACGGCAACACCGCCGCCTCGCTCGGCGCGGTCTACGGCGGGGCGACGGTCTGCGCCTGGTACCCGATCACCCCGTCGACCTCTCTGGCCGAGGGCTTCATCGACTACTGTAAGAAGTTGCGCCACGATCCGGAGACGGGCGAGGCGCGCTACGCCATCGTCCAGGCGGAGGACGAGATCGCCTCCATCGGCATCGTCGTCGGGGCCGGCTGGAACGGCGCGCGGGCCTTCACCTGCACCTCGGGTCCCGGCGTCTCGCTGATGCAGGAGTTCATCGGCCTGTCCTACTTCGCCGAAATCCCGGCGGTGATCTTCGACGTCCAGCGGGGCGGCCCCTCGACCGGGATGCCGACCCGGACCCAGCAGTCGGACATTCTGTCGGCGGCCTACGCCAGCCATGGCGACACCAAGCATGTGCTGCTGCTGCCGGAAGGCCCGGGCGAGTGCTTCGAGTTCGGGGCCCTGGCCTTCGACCTGGCTGACCGGCTGCAGACCATGATCTTCGTCATGCTCGATCTGGACATGGGCATGAACGAGTGGCTGACCGAGCCCTTCAGCTGGGACGACAGCAAGACCCTCGACCGCGGCAAGGTCATGACGGCCGAGATGCTCGACGCCGGCGCCGATTTCGGCCGCTACAAGGACGTCGACGGCGACGGCATCCCGTTCCGCACCCTGCCGGCCACCCATCCGTCGAAGGGCGCCTACTTCACCCGCGGCACCTCGCGCGACCCCTACGCCCGCTACAGCGAGGAGGGGGCCGTCTATGTCGACAACATGGAACGGTTGCTGCGCAAGTTCGACACTGCCCGCTCCCTGGCGCCGGCGCCGGTCATGAAGCCCGCCAGGAAGCAGACCTCCTACGGCGTGATCTACTACGGCTCCACCTCACCGGCGATGGACGAGGCCCTGGCGGCGCTGGAGTCCAGGGGGCTGCACCTGGACGCCATGCGCGTTCGGGCCTTCCCCTTCCCGGGCGAGGTATTCGACTTCATCGCCCATCATGAGCTGGTTTTCGTGGTCGAACAGAACCGCGACGCGCAGCTGCGCACCCTGCTGATCAACGAGGGCGGGGTCGATCCGGCCCGGCTGGTCAAGGTGCTGAACTACGACGGCTCGCCGATCACCGCCCGGTTCATCGGCGGCGAACTGGCCCGGGGGATGGGCGCGACCGACATGGCCAACACCGGGGAGATGGCGAAATGACCTACATCACCAAGCCGCAGTTCCATCACCCGTCCCTTAGGGAAAACGCGCTGGGATTCACCCGTCGCGACTACGAGGGCAAGGTCTCGACCCTGTGCGCCGGCTGCGGTCACGACTCGATCAGCGCCGCGATCGTCCAGGCCTGTTTCGAGATCGACCTCGAGCCGCACCGCCTCGCCAAACTGTCGGGCATCGGCTGTTCGTCCAAGACGCCGGACTACTTCCTGGGCGCCAGCCACGGGTTCAACACCGTGCACGGCCGGATGCCGTCTGTGCTGACCGGCGCGAACCTCGCCAATCGCGAGCTGATCTACCTGGGCGTCTCCGGCGACGGTGACAGCGCCTCGATCGGCCTTGGCCAGTTCGCCCACGTGATGCGGCGCGGCGTGAACATGACCTACATCGTCGAGAACAACGGCGTGTACGGCCTGACCAAGGGCCAGTTCTCCGCCACGGCCGACAAGGGCAGCAAGTCCAAGAAGGGCGTGGTCAATTCCGACAGCGGCATCGACATGGTCGCCCTGGCCTTGCAACTGGGCGCCAGCTTCGTCGGCCGCAGCTTCTCGGGCGACAAGGACCAGCTGGTGCCGTTGATCAAGGCGGCCCTGACGCACAAGGGCGCGGCCTTCATCGACGTGCTCAGCCCCTGCATCGCCTTCAACAACCACGCCGGCTCGACCAAGAGCTTTGACTGGGTGCGCGAGCACAACGAGGCCGTGAACCGCCTGGACGTCATGCTGGGTCGCGCGCCGGTCACCGCCGACTACGCGCCGGGCGAGCTGGTCGAGGTGGCCCAGCACGACGGATCGATCCTGCTTCTGCGCAAGGTGGCGACCGACTACGACGCGACCGACCGGGTCAAGGCCATGGCCTACCTGCAGGAACGCAACGCCGTGGGCGAGATCGTGACCGGCCTGCTCTATGTCGATCCGGACGCCGAGGACCTGCACGACGCGCTGAACACCGTCGCCCGTCCGCTCAACCGGCTGTCGGACAGCGAGCTGACGCCCGGCTCGGCGGCGCTGGCCAAGGTCAACGCCCGCCTGCGCTGACGCGGTCTATCGCCGCCCGCACCTGATGGCCGGACTCCAGGTCGCAGACCATCACTGCGTCCTGGTCGACGATGACGGCCAGGTTGCGCGCGCCGACCACCGCCACGGTGATGCCGTCCGCCGCCCGCACCAGGCAGTTTGACGCCGCCTGCAGAACGACATGTCCTCTCGCGCTGTTGCCATCGCGGTCGCGGTCGGACGCCGCCAGGATCGCATCCCAAGCACCGAGGTCCGACCAGACCAGCTCTCCGGCCTCGACCACGGCGCGGTCGGTCCTTTCCAGGACCGCGATGTCGAATGACAGGGCTGGGGCGTCTTCGAAGACGCGGTCCAGCAGAATGACGCTGGCGACCTGACTCCGACGGCGGACGGCTTCCTGAACGACGGCGACAACGTCGGGCGCATGGCGGGTCAACTCCTGCAGGAGGATATCGGCCCGCGCGGCGAAGACGCCGGCGTTCCAAAGGCAGCCATCGGCGATCAGCTGCGCCGCCCGGTCGGCTTCCGGCTTCTCGATGAACCGGGCCACCCGTCGTGGTGACGGCGCGCCAGGCTCGGGAAGCAGATAGCCGTAGGCGGGCGAGGGGCAGTTCGGTCTCAGGCCCAGCAGCGCAATCCAGCCTGCGCGGGCCTGGTCGGCCATGGCCGCCACATGTCGGGTGAAGGCGGCGGTGTCCGGAACGAAGTGGTCCGCTGGGAGGAACACCAATACCGCTTCGGGGTCTCGCGCGCCGATGATCAGCGCGGCCGCCGTCATGGCCGCGGCGGTGCCGCGCCCGACCGGCTCGAGGATCATCAGCGCGTCGCGCCGGGTCAGAGCCTCGCGCACCTGGCGCTCATGCGGTCGGCCGGCGATGATGGTCACCGGTTCGGCCCCCGGCAGGTCCGCCGCCCGCCGCAGTGCGCCCTGGAATGTGGTTTCGCCCCCGACCAGCGTCAGGAAGGGCTTGGGTCTATGGGGCCTTGAGGCTGTCCAAAGGCGCTCACCAGCGCCTCCGCACAGGATTACCGGATGCAGCATTGTCCCTCCGAACGAGGCGCCCGTCTGGATGGGTACACCTCAACGATATCAAATGCGAGTCCGCCACCTTAAGAAAAGCTGTGGGCGCCTCAGACCAGGGAGATCGCGCTGAGCAGGCGGCCGTAGTCCGGCTCGCCCTGCCTGAAGGCCCGGCGGTTGGAGAAGAACTGGTCAGCGTCGGCGCAGGTGTCGTGGCCTGTCCACGCGGCGCGCGTCACGCCCGCGTCCGTCAGCCGGGACAGCACGAAGCCCGGCAGGTCGAACATCCGCTTGTCGCCAGCCTCGCCGGGGGCGAAGAATCGCGCCGATCCGGGCAGGGTGGTCTCGAACCGGTCAAGGAACTCCAGTCCCACCTCGTAGGAGGCCGGGCCGATACAGGGGCCGACGGCGGCCACCATGCGGGCCGGATCGGCGCCCAGAGCGACCATCTGCTCGACGGTAGAGGCGACGATGCCCGACAGGGCGCCTTGCCAGCCGGCATGGCAGGCGGCCACGACTCGCGCCTCCGCGTCGGCGATCAGCACCGGCGCGCAGTCGGCCGAAAGGGCGCCGCAGATGACGCCCGGCCGGTCGACCACGACGCCGTCAGCCTCGGGCCGTTCGTCGCCCCAGGGCTCCAGCGCGCGCACGGCGATGGCTGAGTGGATCTGGTAGCAGGTGTTCAGCGCCTCGGACGGCAGGTCGAACCAGGCGGCCGCGCGGCGCCGGTTTTCGGCCACGTCCGCCGGTTCATCCCGCGAGCCGCGGCCGACATTGAGGCTGTCATAGACGCCGGTGGAGACGCCGCCCTTGCGGGTGAAGAAGGCGTGCCTGACGCCCTCGACCCGCGCCAGCTGCTGACTCTGCACGATCGGAAGCGTCATCCCGCCGGCGCCTCGAAGCCCGGCGGGACCAGGTCCGGGGCATGGATACAGGCGGCCTTGAACAGCTCGCCCATCTGGTCGGGCGCCACGAGGCGCGCCAGCTGTCGGTCGATGACCTCGGCCCGGTCGGGGCGGGCGGCCTTCAGGGAGTCGGCGCGGTGCTGGATGCCGAGCATGCCCAGGAACAGGCCTTGCGGGATGGCGTCGGTGGCGGCGGCGCCGGCCTTGCGGGCCGCGTCGCGCACGACCGGAAAGTCGGCATAGACGGTCAGGTCGGACTCGCCGGGGAAGGCGAGGGGGTCGACCTTCTCGTGAGCCTTCAGCGCCTGCAGGGTGTCGCCGAACTCCGGCTCGCCCCGGCCGTAGTCGATCAGCAGCGCCGCGCCGCCCTCGCGGGCGATCAGGGCGCCCAGCGCCTGGCCGAGGGCCTCCTGGGCGTCGGAGACCTCCAGGATCGGGCTGTCGGGCGGCGGGGTGGAGCCGTCCTTTGTCGGAGCCAGTCCGAAGGCCAGGGCGCCGTCCTGCCCGACGCCCACCAGCCGCTCGACCCAGCCGCCGCCAGCATGGACGAACTGCCGCGCCGGCAGGCAGTCCAGCAGCTCGTTGGCGATCAGGATCACCGGCGCGCCGGCCGGGATGTCGTCGATGGACCCGGCCCAGGTCGGGCAAAGGACCGCACCCTCAAGCTTCGCCTTCTGCAGGGCGGCGAGCGGGGCGGAGGTTTCGATCATCCACAGGTCGGCCGCCGCAACGAAGTCGGGCGCCAGGCGCACGGCGCGCAGCAGGTCGCTCATCAGCGTGCCGTCGCCGGGCCCCATCTCGACCAGCCGGAACGGCGAGGGCTTGCCCAGCCGCGTCCAGGTCTCGACCGCCCACAGGCCCAGCAACTCGCCGAACATCTGGCTGATCACCGGCGCGGTGATGAAGTCGCCGCCGTCGCCGATGGCCGGGCGGGTGGCGTAGTAGCCGTCCCGCGGATCATGAAGGCAGCGATGCATGTACTGGGCGACGTTGATCGGGCCGTCGGCCTCGATCTCCGCCCGCAGGCGATCCAGCAGACTCATCAGGCGGCCGCCTTCTCCGGCGCCAACGGCTCCTTCAGACCCCGCCAGATCATCCAGATCCCCAGCGCCAGCATCGGAAGCGACAACAGCATGCCCATGGTCAGGTAGTCGCGCAGGAAGGGCAGCATCTGCGCGTCCGGCTCGCGCAGCCACTCAATGGACAGGCGGAAGGCGCCGTAGCCGGCGAGGAACAGCCCCGCCACCACGCCCCGTCGCTGCAGCCACAGCTGGCGGTGGGTGGCGATGCGCAGGATCACGAACAGCAGCAGGCCCTCCAGCAGCGCCTGGTAGATCTGGCTGGGGTGGCGGGCGTAGCCGTCGGGAACGCCGGGAAAGCCGGTGACGCCCCAGGGCAAATCCGTCGTCCGGCCCCAGAGCTCGCCGTTGATGAAGTTGGCGATGCGGCCGAAGAACAGGCCGATCGGCACCGCCGGGGCGACGTGGTCGGCGACCCGGAAGATGTCCAGCTTGTTGGCCCGGGCGAACAAGGCCATCGCCAGGCTGACGCCCAGCAGGCCGCCGTGGAAGCTCATGCCGCCTTCCCACACCTTGAAGATGTTCAGCGGCGCCTCCCAGATCATCGACGGGAAGTAGAACAACACATAGCCGAGCCGGCCGCCGCCGATGACGCCCAGCGTCACCCACAGGATCAGGTCGTCGATCTGCGCGGCGTTGAGCGTCGGCTGCCGCCCGCCCCAGAGCCTCAGATTGCGGCTGAGCAGGATGGCGTACCGCCAGCCCAGCAGGATGCCGGCCACATAGGCGAGGGCGTACCAGCGGATGGCCAGCGGGCCGATCTGGAAGAGAACGGGATCGAAGTCGGGAAATTGCACGTCAGCGGCCTCGCCGTCGAAGGGATGGCCATGATTAGCGATGATCCTCTTCGCTTTCACCCCCGCTTTCCCATATTAGGAAGGACAGGCGCTCAATTGGCGCTCCCAGGGACCGTCCGATGCAGACCCAGAACCCGTTTCTCGACGAAGTCGCCAAGCTGACGAATGCCGCCATGGGTCTGGCCCAGGCCGCCGGCGATGAAGCCAAGACCGCCTTCCGCGCCCAGGCTGAACGATTCGCCGTCGAGATGGACCTTATCCGCCGCGACGAGTTCGACGCCCTCAAGGCCGAGATCGCCGCGCTTCGGGCGGAAATCGCCACCCTGCAAGGCGCCCAGGCGGCTCCTGCGGCCAGGCGGGCCAAAAAGGGCGAGTAGCGCTCGCTCCCGACAAGAACCCCCTTACGCGCGGGGCGAAGCAGTCTACGGTCCCTGTTCAAGGACGCCGTTTCTGCTCGCCGGGCGCTTCCCCGCCCGGCCATGGTCGGAGGGATTTCGAGGCTCAATGGACACGCCCCATCCCGAAGAAGACGACGCCATGATCGCGCTCGATCCCCTGGAAATCGTCGAACACGTTCTGGCCGCTGAGAACCTGACGTTCGACCGCACCGAAGACGGTGATCTGGCGTTCGCCCTCGCCGGCGACTGGAAGGACTACGAGCTGTGGTTCGCCTGGCGGCCGGAGGCCGACTGCCTGCAGCTGTGCCTGTCGATCGGCCGCACGGCCCCCAAGTCCAAACGGCCCGCCGCCCATGAGCTGCTGTCGCTGATCAACCAGCGCGTCTGGCTCGGCCACTTCGAGGTCTGGGCCGAGGACGGCGAGATCGTATTCCGCCACGCCCTCAGCCTGCCGGGCGGCGAACGTCCGACCCTGGCCCAGGCGGCGTCGATGATCGACGCTGCGGTGGAAGCGGCTGACCGGTTCTACCCGGCCTTCGATTTCCTTCTGGCCGGCGCCAAATCCCCGGACGAGGCGATGGCCGCCTGCATGTTCGAGACGGTCGGACAGGCGTAAGCTCTTTCTCATGGATCCCAGGATCGTTCTGCTCGTCGGCGCCGGTCGCATGGGCGGCGCCATGATCGAAGGCTGGCGCATCGCCGGCCCGGTCTCGATGGACGAGCTCATCGTCCGAGACCCGCATCCTTCTCCGGAGGCCGAACGGGCGGCGGCGGACGGCGCCATGCTGCACCCCGCTGATGCGGACCTTGCCCGCGCCGCCACCGTCGTACTGGCGGTGAAGCCCCAGCTGTGGCGGCAGGTCGCGGCCGGGATCGAACCCTTCCTCGCGCCCGAGGCCGTCATCGTCTCGGTCGCCGCCGGCGTCGGCGGGGCCGACATCGCGGCGGCGTTCGGCGGCCGTCTGGTCGCCCGGGTCATGCCGACCACGGCGGTCGCCATCGGCCGGGGCGCGGTCACCATCCATGCCGACTCCGACGAAGCCCGGGCCCGCGCCCACGCGCTGTTCGCCACCCTCGGCAGTGTCGTCGACATCGAGGACGAGGCCCTGATGCACGCCGCCACGGCGGTGTCAGGCTCGGGCCCGGCCTACCTCTACGCCTTCGTCGAAGCGCTGGAGGCGGCCGGCGTTCGGGCCGGCCTGTCCGCCGCCGACGCCGCCACGCTCGCCCGCGCGACGGTGTCCGGCGCGGCGGCGCTTATGGCGGCGGGGGATACGCCGCCTGCCGAGCTGCGCCGCCAGGTGACCTCGCCGGGCGGCACCACGGCGGCCGGGCTTGAGGTGTTGACGGGTTCGGGCGAGCTGGAAGGGTTGCTGACGCGGACGGTCGCCGCCGCTGTCGCCCGTTCGAAGGAACTCGGTTAACCCGGCAGCCTGAGCACCGCTCGCAGGCCGCCTATCGGCGCCCGGTCCAGGGTCAGGTCTCCGCCGTGACCACGGGCCACGTCGCGGGCGATGGCCAGCCCCAGGCCGACGCCCTTCTCGTTCTGGTTCCGGGACTCGTCGAGGCGGTTGAACGGCTTGAAGGCTTCCTCGAACTGCTCGGGCGGGATGCCGGGGCCGTCGTCGTCGATGATGATCTCCACGCCGCCGGCCGGGGTCGCCTTGACGGCGATGGCGATCCTGTCGGCGTGGGCGGCGGCGTTCAGCACCAGGTTCGAGAGCGCCCGTCGCATGGCGTTGGGTCGCAGCGACAGCTGGATATGCGGGTCGGCGTCGATCTCCACCGTCGCCCCGGCCCGGGCGGCGTCGGCGCCCACCGCCTGGACCAGCTTCCACAGGATAACCGGCTCCACCGCCTCGCCGCCTTCGCCGCGGGCGAAGGCGAGGTACTCGTCGATCATATGCTCCATCTCGGAAAGATCGGACTTCATCGCCTCGATCCGCTTGCCCGGCTCGGCCAGGGCAAGCTCCAGCTTCAGGCGGGTCAGCGGCGTGCGCAGGTCGTGGCTGACCGAGGCCAGCATGGCCGTGCGCTGGTCGATATGGCGCTGGATGCGATTCTTCATGGCGATGAAGGCCTGGGCCGCCTGCCGGACCTCCTTGGCGCCGTAGGGCTTGAAGTCGTCGACGTCGCCGCCCTTGCCGAAGGTCTCCGCCGCGTCGGCCAGCCGCTCTATCGCCCGTACCTGGTTGCGGATGAACAGGATGGCGATGGCGGTGAGCAGCAGCGTGGCCAACGCCATCCAGAAGATGAAGATGTGGCCTTGTGTGGCGTAGGCGCGGTCGCGGGGCGCGATGATCCGAAGGACGCCGCCCGGCGCCTCCACCCGGATGTCGACATAGGCCGGGAAGCGGATGGTGTCGTACCAGTAGGGGACGTCAAGCTTCTCCGACAGCGCCTTGTCCAGGGCGCGATCCAGCGCGGCGAACAGAGAGGACGGCTGCCGGGGCGGCAGCTTGCTGTCCTCCAGCAGCACGATCGACAGCGACATCGAGGTCTCGGCTCGCTCGGCGATCTTGGCCAGGACCTCCGGGCGCGGGTCGTCGTGGTAGCTCTCCACGGCCCAGGCGATGTCGCCGGCCAGACCATCGGAGAGACGGCTGGTCACGGTCTGCCAGTGGGCGTCGAAGAAGATCCAGGTCACCACCAGCTGCATCAGGGCGATCGGCAGCACGATGATCAGCAGGCTGCGTCCGAACAGCGAGGTCGGCAGCCACCGCTTGATCTGGCGGGGGACATAGATCCGGAGCGCGCGGATCCGCATCAGTCCGGCGCCAGGCGGTAGCCGATGCCGCGCACGGTCTGAAGGTAGCGCGGCGTCTTGGGATCGTCCTCGATCTTGCGGCGCAGGCGGGTGACCTGGACATCTACAGCCCGGCCGGTCACGTCGGCGGTGTCTCGGGCCAGTTCCAGCCGGTCGACGGGGGCGTTGGCCGATCGGGACAGACGGCGCATCAGCTCGATCTCCGCCTCGGTCAGGCGGATGACGGCGCCGTCGCGGGTCAGTTCGCCTCGCTCGATGTCGAATGAGCAGGCTCCCAGCCCGATGACGGTCGGCCCGGTGTCGCGCGGCCCGGCCCGGCGAAGGATGGCCTCGATGCGCAGCAGAAGCTCCCGCGGCTCGAACGGCTTGGCCAGATAGTCGTCGACGCCGATGCTCAGGCCCTCGATGCGGTCGCCGGACTCGCCGCGCGCGGTCAGCATCAGGATCGGGGTGCGGCCGGGCGCGTCGCTTCGGGCGCGCAGCCGGCGGGCGAAGGCGAAGCCGTCCTCGCCCGGCATCATCACGTCCAGCACCATGAGGTCGAAGTCGAGGGTGTCGATAAGGCGCGAGGCCGAGGCCGCGTCCGAGGCGCCGGTGACGCGGAAGCCCGACCGCGCCAGATACTCCTTGAGCAGCTCGCGGATACGGTCGTCGTCGTCGACCACCAGCAGGTGACGGTCCGATCCGGTCAACTCAGTCCTCCTCGCGGCGCAGGCCCACGCCCGTTCGCGGCCCCGCCAGCGCGGCGAGAATGCGCCGGGCGCCCGCCACGCCGTCAAGCCCGCCCGTGCGGTAGGCGCGGCCGAGCAAGGCCCGCAGGCGTTCGGAGATCCGGGTCTCGAAGGCCAGGCCGAGCTGGGTCAGGCGCGCCGGGCGGCGTCGGGCGTCCAGGTCGCCGGTTTCGATCCCGGCCAGGCCCAGCCTGACCAGGTCGTTCAGGGTGCGACTGGCCGCCTGTTTGGAGAGGCCGGTGAGCCTGCTGAGGTCCCGGGCGCCCACGCCGGGCCGCCGCCGCAGCAGGAAAGCCGCCCGCCAGTGGGGGCGACCCAGGCCGCCGGCCTCCGCCTCCAGGGCCGCGTCCACGGCCGCCCAGAGACTCGCCTCCGCCAGCAGCATCAGCTCCAGGCCGGAATCGAGCTCCTCGTCTCTCAGGATCAGGCGGGGATCGGCCGGAGCGTTCATGAATTCAGGCCATTCTGTTTGACGAACTGGCGCCCAGACAGTCTAAGGTCGCCGCTTCCTTGAGAGGAGGAATACTCGAAATGTCACTCGTTCCCTTCGATGATCGCGACGGATGGATCTGGCTGGACGGCCAGTTCGTGCCCTGGCGCGAGGCGAAGGTGCACGTACTGACCCACGGCCTCCACTACGCCTCGTCGGTGTTCGAGGGCGAGCGGATGTACGGTGGCGAGATCTTCGAGCTCACGGCCCATACCGAGCGACTGTTCAAGTCGGCTGAAATCCTCGACTTCAAGATTCCGTACACGGTGTCGGAGATCGACGAGGCCTGCAAGGCGACCTGCGCCAGGAACGGGCTCAAGGATTGTTACGTTCGTCCGATCGCCTGGCGCGGGTCGGAGATGATCGGGGTCTCGGCCCAGCACAGCAAGATCCACGTCGCCATCGCGGTGTGGGACTGGCCCAGCTATTTCGACCCCGAGCAGAAGAAGAAGGGCATTCGCCTGACCTGGGCGAAGTACGACCGTCCTTCTCCGAAGACGGCGCCGGTCGCGGCCAAGGCCGCCGGCCTGTACATGATCTGCACCATCTCCAAGCACGCCGCCGAACAGGACGGCTACTCGGACGCGATGATGCTCGACTATCGCGGCTATGTGGCCGAAGCGACGGGCGCCAACGTGTTCTTCGTGAAGGACGGCGTCCTGCACACCCCGACGCCGGACTGCTTCCTGAACGGCATTACCCGCCAGACGGTCATCAGGCTGGCGCGCGAGCGTGGCTATGAGCTGGTGGAGCGACACATCCAGCCCGAGGAGATGGCCGGCTTCGAGGAGTGCTTCATCGTCGGCACGGCGGCGGAGGTGACGCCGGTGGCCGAGGTGGGCGAGTACCGTTTCACCCCTGGCAAGATCTCGTTGACGCTGATGGACGACTACGCCCGGCTCGTGCGGCGGGAAGTCGTACCGGCCTGACCGCCCTTCCTGGGCGCCGAGCAAGACGAAGAGGGCGCGGCCGGTCGGCTGCGCCCTCTTTCGTAGGTCTGGTGGTCACAGGTGGCCCCAACAGGCCGGGTGCGGATATCAGACCGCGGCGAGCTTGGCTTCGAGTTCGCCCAGCCGGCGGCGTGTGACCTGCAGGTCCTCGCCGTACTTCTGCGGATCGATGGCGGCGAGCTTGCCGGCGATGTCGAAGCTCTCGCGGTAGAGATCGAGGGCCCGCACGCGATGGCCACGATCCTCGCGGGCGTCTCCGAGACGCTCGAGCGCCAGCGACAGCGCGCGGCGGGCGTCCGGACTGCTCTCGTCCCGGGCCAGCTGGCGGCGGATCTCCAGGGCTTCCTCGTAGGCCTCGACGGCGGCTTCAAGGCGACCTTCATCCTGCGCGGAGTCGCCGACGCCGGTCAGGACCCCGGCCAGCATGGCGAGGCGAACCGGGTCGCTCGGGGCCTGGGCCGCCAGGCCCCGCGCGCTGGCCAGCGCCATATCGTAGGCGTCGGCCGCCTCGTCGCCGGCGCCCTGCGAACGCGCGAAGTCGCCCAGGTCCTGGGCGGCGAGCAACCGCTCCTCATCGGTGGTGGCGGACGCGGGAAGCCGCCGCGCGAGGGCGGCGGCCGAGGGCCACTGTTCAGTTCGGACCAGGGTTCGGAGGCGTTCCCGCAGGTCGGCGAAGCTTTCGTCGGCCACCGCCTCCATGCTTGGCGGCGGCGAGGCCGTCGGCGGCGGAGCCTGCTCGTGGAAGGCTGTATGGCCTCCACTCGCGACGCCCCCTTCCGCCGCCGACGGCGCCGGCTCGGCGTCGAAGTCGACCGCCGGCGCGGTGCGTCGCTTGCCGCCGCCTCCGCCGCCATCGCGGGGCAGGACCGAGGACAGCAGGGCGACGATCCCCAACGCCGCCGCTATCCAGCCGATGAACGGCCGGTGGCCCTCGAAGATGCCCAGCTTGATCGCCGGGAGTTCGATCCCCGCCATGCCCCCCGGGGCGAGGATGGCCCAGCCGATGCCTGCGAACAGGACCCCTGCAAGCAGGCTCAGTATCCGCGCCGCCATGTGCACCCCCGTCTTCTTCGCCCCGAGACAGGAGGGAGTGCGGCAGTGAAACGGCGGGGGGTCAAAACGCCACAACTGGCAAGGGAGCCCCTCGGCCCGATGCGCCCGATCCTTAGGCAATAAGGGGTTGCGGCGCCTCTAGATCAGCCACGCCTCGGGTCTGGGGTAGGGCTCGTCCTGGACCAGATAGATGATCCCGACCACGCACCGGACGTAGAACCAGACCCCGACCAGGCCCGCTCCGCCCCAGCCGATGATCATCAGCGGGATGCCGATGGGCGCTAGGATGAGGGTGACGGTCATCACCAGTCCGGCCAGGCCGACCCCGATTCCGATCACGAACCACCAGATGGTCTTCCAGAAGGTGTGGATCAGGAACCGGTAGTGCGTGTCCATCCGCGGACCGGCTGTCGCGCGGTTGGCGTAGGCGATGACCAGGCCGATGATCACCGTGATCAGCATCGACATCGCGCCGAACACATAGAGCCCGTAGACGACGGCGGGCAGGACCCGATCTTCATGGGACTTGGCGACGGGAACGCTATCGGTCATCGGCAGACTCCGCTTTGTCGGGGGACATCGTCGCCGCAAACGCGCGGCGAGGCAAACCGGCTCCTTCAGGGGGTCAGGGAGCGGGGCAGGGCGCGCGGGTCCAGGCCGGCGAGGCGCGGCTTCAGCCAGGGCGTGACGGCGAAGATCAGGATCAGCGCGAACAGCAGCCGCGCGGCCAGGCTGACGCCCAGCCCGGCGGCCCCGGCCATCAGCGAGAAGACCAGCAGGGCGACGACGCCGGCGCCGAGCAGGCCGATGATCCAGGACATCCCGCCCTGGCTGTCCAGGCCGGCGGCGGCGATGCGGGCGCCCGGCGCCAGGTCGGCGAGGCGGGCGGCCAGCGCCCGCACCAGCGGGCTGTAACTGGCGGTATGGTCCTCGAACCGGCCCGGTCCGCTCCAGCCGTGGGAGACCAGGGTCACACGTCCGCGCGGGAAGGCCAGCCAGGCGGCGCAGCGCCCGCCGGCGCCCGGCGGCGCCAGGGTCAGGCTTCGCGCCGAGGCCAGGGCCCAGCGCCGCTCGCGCTTGCCGGTCGTCTCGATGAGGGTGTCGCCGTCAAGCCGCCACCTCGTCTCCGGCCTGAGAGGCGCAAGCCGCGCCGCATGGACCAGAACGCTCAGGCGCGGACCGCCGTGATTTCGACCCCGGCCGCCTCGGCGTCGGGCGCCAGCGCCATGGGCTTTTCCACCCGGACCCGGGCGCGGGTCACCCTCGGGTCGGCGAGGCACAGTTCCGCCAGCCGTTCGGCGAACACCTCGACCAGTTCGATATGGCCCGAGGCGCCCAGGGCGCGGGCGTCGTTGCGGATGGTTTCGTAGTTGAGGGTGTCGGCCAGATGCCGGGCCCCGGCGGCGGCGACGTCCAGCTCGACGTCGATGACCAGCGGCTGGGTCTTGCCCCGCTCATGGCTGTAGACGCCGACCTCGGCCTCGACCTTGAGGCCGCGCACGAACACCTTGGTGATCACGACCCGGGCGTTCGGCGCGATGTCCAGGGGCGGGTCCTGAAGCGGGGAAACGGCCAAGCGCGCCCTCTCTAGAAGTCGACGATGTCCGGCGTCCGCCAGGCGAGGTGCTGGCCGCTGTCCACGGCGATCATCTGACCGGTGACCGAGCGGGCGTCAATGAGGTAGCGCAGCGCCGCGGCGATGTCCTCGCCGGTGACGCGTCGGCCCAGCGGCGTGCCCTCGGCCTCAGCCTCGAAACTGCCCGGCGCCTGGTGGGTCGAACCGAAGGTCGGCCCCGGCCCGATGGCGTTGACGCGGATGCGCGGCGCCAGCGCCTGGGCCATGGTCTGGGTGGCGTACCAGAGCGCCGCCTTCGACAGGCTGTAGCTGAAGTACTGGGGCGTCGGCCGCCAGACCCGCTGGTCGATGATGTTGACGATCAGTCCGGCCCGGTCGGCCTGCAGCGCCGCCACGAAAGCCTGGGCCAGGACCACCGGCGCGCGGACATTGGTCGCCATATGGGCGTCCAGGTCGGCGGCGGTTGTGGTCTCCAGCCGGTCGTCGAGGAAGAGGGAGGCGTTGTTGACCAGCAGGGTCACGGGGCCGAGCGCCTCGGCCCGGGCGATCAGGGTTCCGGCGTCATGGGCCGTGAGGTCGCCGGCCAGCACCAGCGCCTGGCGACCCTCGGCCCGGACCAGGGCGGCCGTCGCCTCGGCGTCTTCGCTCGAAGCGCGATGATGGACCGCCACATCGAAGCCTGCGCGCGCCGCCTCGACGGCCAGCGCCCGTCCGATGCGCCGCGCCGCGGCGGTGACGAAAGCGACGCCGTTCATCGGGGAAGGTCCGGGTGACGTGTCAGGGTCAGTCGACCTTGCCGAACTCGAAGAGGTTCAGGGCGCCGAACACGAGGACGAAGAGGAAGATCACGCCGACAGCGGCCATGGTGGAGCTCCGCGAAAGAATGTTCGTCCGGCTTTAGACCCGCGCCTCGCGCGCCGCAAGCCGGGGCACTAGGCTGTGGCGATGTTGCTGCTCCGCCGCCTCTACCGTGTTCTCACGCCGGCCTACCGGATCGCCATGCGACAGGTCCGCGGCCTGACGGTCGGGGTGCGGGTCATGGTCTTCGACGACCAGGGTCGGGTCCTGCTGATCGAGCACAGCTACACCCCCGGCTGGCATCTGCCCGGCGGGGGCGTCGAGCGTGGCGAGTCGGCCGAGATCGCCGCGGCGCGTGAGCTGGAGGAGGAGGCGGGCGTCTGGCCCGACGGGCGGATGACGCTGATCTCGATCCACGACAACGTCCGCACCTTTCGCGGCGACCATGTCCTGCTCTACCGCCTGGAGCGCTGGACCCCGACGCCGGCGACGGCGCGGGGCGAGATCCTGCGCCGGGACTGGTTCGATCCGAGAGACCTGCCCGTCGGGACGACCAACGCCACCCGTCGCCGCATCGCGCAGGTGCTGGACGGAACGCCGCCGGACCTGTTCTGGTAGCGCCAACGAGAACAGAACAACGGGAGGACGGCATGGTCGCGCGTATCGCGGTGGAGGCGTTCACGAAGATCGCCGTCGGCATCGACCGACCAGAGGACGTCGTGGTCGGCAAGGACGGTCGGGTCTTCGCCTCGGACCACCAGTGCGCGGTGGCCGAGATCCACCCCGACGGCTCCTTCACGCGCATGGGTCCGAAGGGCGGGGCTCCCAACGGCATCAACATGGACCTGCAGGGCCGGGTGCTGATCGCCAACTTCGGCATCTATGACCGGGAGGAGGGGCCGCTGCAGCGGTTCGATCCGGCGACAGGCGTGCACGAGACCCTGTTGGCCGAAGTCGGCGGCAAGCGGCTGACCAGCGCCAACTATCCGGTGCTCGACCGGGCCGGCAACATCTGGTGCGCCAACTCGACCCACGCCGAGACCTGGCCCCAAGCGCTGGACGGTCGCAACGACGGCTTCATCTTCGTGCTGCGCCCGGACGGCTCGGTGGACATCGTCGCCGAGGGGCTGAAGTTTCCCAACGGAATGGCCCTGTCAGCCGACGACCGCTGGCTCTACTGCGCCCAGACCAGCGGCGCCGACGTGATGCGGTTCGAGGTGTTGCCCGGCGGCAAGCTTGGCCGGGGCGAGCGCTACGGCCCAGTGCTGGGCCGGCTGGTCGACGCGGCGCAGGTCCAGGCCGAAGCGGACGCCGCGCATCATCCGGACGACCTGGGCTACACCGACGGCGTCGGGATGGACGCCGACGGCAACCTCTGGGTCTGCCTGCCCGCCGCCAACAAGGTGGTGGCCATCACGCCGTCCGGCGCGGTGGAGGTGGTCTGCCATGACCCGTCGGGCGAGGTGATCAACCACCCGACCAACGTCAGCTGGGGCGGACCCGACCTGAAGGACCTCTACATCGGCTCGATCCGGGCGGGGTATGTGCTCAAGGCGAGAAGCCCGGTGGCGGGCCAGCCGCAGGTGCATCAGCTTTGAAGGGCGATGCATCAAGTTTTGATGTCGCCCCTTCCCCACATGAACCGCGATAACTAAACTGACGTTTGAAGAGGCCCTCGGAACGGGCCCGCCTCGACGCCCAAGGGAGATGGTGATGCGCGACTACACGAAATTCTACATCGATGGTCAGTGGGTCGATCCCATCACGCCGCGGACGCTCGATGTGATCAATCCGGCCAATGAAGAGGTCTGCGGCAAGATCTCGATGGGCACGGCCGCCGACGTCGACAAGGCCGCCAAGGCCGCCCGCAAGGCGTTCGCCACCTTCTCGCAGACCTCGATCGAGGAGCGCGCCGACCTGCTCGAGCGCATCATCAAGGCCTACCAGGCGCGCTACGGCGAGATGGCCGACGCCATCACCGAGGAAATGGGCGCCCCCGCCTCGCTGGCGCAACGCGCCCAGGCGGCCATGGGCCTGGCCCACACCCAGACGGCCCTGGCCGTCCTGAAGAGCTTCAAGTTCGTCGAGGACCGCGGCCCGACCCGCCTGGTCAAGGAACCGATCGGCGTCTGCGGCATGATCACGCCCTGGAACTGGCCGGTGAACCAGATCGCCTGCAAGGTCGCCCCGGCCCTGGCCGTGGGCTGCACCATGGTGCTCAAGCCCTCGGAAGTCGCCCCGTTCTCGGGCTACATCTGGGCCGAGATCATGCATGAAGCCGGCGTGCCGGCCGGCGTGTTCAACCTGGTCAACGGCGACGGCCCGGAAGTGGGCGCGGCCATCTCCAGCCACCCGGAGATCGACATGGTCTCCTTCACCGGCTCGACCCGCGCCGGCATCGAGGTGGCCCGCAACGCCGCCCCGACCGTCAAGCGCGTGGCCCAGGAGCTGGGCGGCAAGAGCCCCAACATCATCCTCGATGACGCCGACTTCCAGGCGGCCGTCACCGGCGGCGTGCGCTCGGTGATGATGAACTCGGGCCAGTCCTGCAACGCCCCGACCCGCATGCTGGTCCCCGGCAAGCGCATGGACGAGGTCATCGCCATCGCCAAGGCCGCCGCCGACTCCACCACGGTCGGCGACCCCAAGGGCAACGCCCAGATGGGCCCGGTCGTCTCCGAGGTGCAGTTCAACAAGATCCAGAAGCTGATCCAGGCCGGCATCGACGAGGGCGCGACCCTGGTCTCCGGCGGCGTCGGCCGTCCGGACGGCATCGACAAGGGCTATTTCGTCAAGCCGACCGTCTTCGCCAACGTCACCAACGACATGACCATCGCCAAGGAAGAGATCTTCGGCCCGGTCGTCTCGATCATCGGCTACGACACCGTCGATGAAGCCGTGCAGGTCGGCAACGACACCGAGTACGGCCTCGCGGCCTACGTCTCGGGCACGGACGGGGCCAAGATCCGCGAAGTGGCCTCCAAGCTGCGCGCTGGTCAGGTCTCCATCAACGGCGGCGGCGGGGACCTGATGGCCCCCTTCGGCGGCTACAAGATGAGCGGCAACGGCCGGGAGTGGGGCGACTACGGCTTCCACGAGTTCCTGGAAACCAAGGCCATGCTCGGCTACGCCCCGCCGCAAGCGGCGGAGTAGTTGCGTCCTTCCCCCGGATCAAGTCCGGGGTCGCCAAGCGCTCGCTCCTCAGGATGACGAACTCTGTGGAACGCAAACCACGTTCGTCATGGTGAGGAGCCGGCTCTCGGGCCGGCGTCGCGAACCACGCACCGAACCACAGCGAAGAGCCGTCCGGTGCAGACCGGGCGGCTCTTTTTCTATCCTCTCCCTCTTGGGAGAGGGGGACCACCCGGAGGGTGGTGGAGCGGGATGCGCTCCCGGATGCCGGGACGGTCGCTGCCTTCATGACATGCGAGCCCCATCGTTCGCCGGGAGCGCATCCCTCTCCACCATGCTTCGCATGGTCCCCCTCCCCCCAAGCGGGGGAGGATCAAGGCGTTGCCTAGGTCCGCGATTTCGGCAACTTACGTCCCAACAACGCCCGCCAGAGGCGCACGCAGTGAGGAACGACCGATGACCAGCATGGCCGACATCCGTTCGGTGGCAGACATTCCACGCCTGCAGGCCCGCCTGCGGCCCGACGCCGAGGCGATCTGGTTCGAGGGGCGGACGACGACCTTCGCGGAACTGGACGCCGCCGCCAGCCGCTGCGCCAACGCCCTGCTGGCCCAGGGCCTGAAGCCCGGCGACCGCATCGGGGTGCTGGCCAAGAACACCGACGACTTCTTCGTCCTGTGGATGGGCTGCGTGAAGGCGCGGGTGACGCTGGCGCCGGTCAACTGGCGCCTCGCCCCGCCGGAGGTGGCCTTCATTCTCAAGGACGCCGGGGCGAAGATGCTGTTCGTCGGCGAGGACTTCGGCGGCGTGGTCGACATGATCATGAGCGACCTGCCGGACGTCCATGGCCTGGTGCAGTTCGAGCCGGGCCACCCGCGCTGGCCGGCCTTCCGCGACTGGACCGGCGGTCACCCGGCCACTGACCCGATGCTGCCGGTCGACATGGATGACGACGTCATCCAGCTCTACACCAGCGGCACCACCGGCCTGCCCAAGGGCGTGCAGCTGACGGAAGGCAATTTCATCGCCCTGTTCGGCCTGGCGCTCGAGGCCGGCTGGGCCAAGTACGAGGCCGGCAAGACCAACCTGGTGGTCATGCCGCTGTTCCACGTCGCCGGCACCAACTGCGGCCTGCTGGCCACGCTGCAGGGCGTTCGCAACATCCTGACCCGCGAGGTCAATCCGGTCGAGATCATCCACCTCCTCCAGGACAAACAGATCAACTACGCCTTCCTGGCGCCGACCATCATCAACCTTCTGCTGCAGACGCCGGGGGTCGAGACCGCCGACTTCAGCAAGCTGGAGCGCATGTTCTACGGCGCCTCGCCGATCTCCGAGGCCGTGCTGCGCCAGGCCCAGGCGCGGTTTGGCTGCGACTTCACCCAGCTCTACGGCCTGACCGAGACCATCGGCGGCGCCACCTTCCTGCCGCCCGAGGACCATGCGCCCGAGCGGGACAAGCTGCGCTCCTGCGGCAAGCCCTGGCCGGGCTTCGACGTACGGGTGCTCACCCCGACCGGCGAGGCGGGCAAGCCGGGTGAGGTCGGCGAGGTGCAGATCCGCGCCAAGGGGGTGATGAAGGGCTACTGGAACCGGCCGGACGCCACGAAGGAGGCGATCTGTCCCGAAGGCTGGTTCTCCAGCGGCGACGCCGGCTACTTCGACGACGAGGGCTACCTCTACATCTACGACCGGGTGAAGGACATGATCGTCAGCGGCGGCGAGAACGTCTATCCGGCCGAGGTCGAGAACGCGCTGTTCAGCCATCCCGCCGTCGCCGACGCCGCCGTCATAGGCGTGCCCGACGACAAGTGGGGCGAGGCGGTCAAGGGCGTGGTCGTCCTCAAGCCCGGCGCCACCGCCACCGCCGAGGACATCATCGCCCACACCCGCACGAGGATCGCCGGCTACAAGGCCCCCAAGACTATCGACTTCGCCGACACGCTACCCAGGAACCCGTCGGGGAAGGTGCTGCGGCGCGAGCTGAGGAAGCCGTACTGGGAAGGGCGCGAGCGGCTGGTGGGATGAGGGTCGCCTCCGCGATTCTGGTCGTCGCGGCGCTTTGGGCCGCCGCAGGGCCTGCGTTTGCTTGCCGACCGCCAATGTATCGCCCCGACTACGTTTCTTTTCCCCGAAGCGACTTCGCCGCGCAGATGGTGGAGAACGCCGCATACATCGACCTTGTGGTGGCCGAGCGCGCCGAGCCCATCCCGGAGCTGGAGCGCTGGGTGGACGCTACAGTCGCGGCCCTGGCGGTGGACGGTGAGCCCGGCTTCTCTTCCGTCCGAGCGAAGCGCGGCATGCTGGCCGATCTCAGGAAGGACGGCGCGGCTCGGATCACCTTCCGAAGCCTCGAGAAGTTGAAGGGCGATGGCCCTGCTTGGTTTCAGCTCGACGGTTTCTGGTCGCCGCGTCTCGATGAGCGCCATCAGCGCCGCCAGCCGGCCGACCTGCTGTCTCCCGAGACGATCTTCTCCACGCTCGCCGGGCCGATCGAGCTGGGAGAAGGGCGCGTCGGACGCCTCTGCACGGGCCATTTGTCCGTCAAGCCTGGAGGGCGCTATTTGATCTTCCGAGACGCGGATGGCCGACTTCTGGGCGCGACGATTCCCGCGTCCTTCGTTCGCAACGGTGAGATCACCCTGCGGTTTGGCCATGTGATCCGCCCGGTCCTCACCGACGATGATCCATGGCTCGAAGCGATCCGCGACACGGCTGCGAGGCGGTGACTCACTCCGGCTTGCGAGCCTGATGTCGCACCGCGAGGATCTCGACGGCCCCGGCTTTCACGCGATACCGGATGAGATACGGCCTGATGTGCGTCAGCTCGCGACGATTGCCTGAGATGCGGCGACCACGATCAGGCTTCTCGTCCAGAGCATTACCCGCGTGAAAGAGCTTATCCGCCAACCTGTCGGCGGCCATCGGCCTGTCCTGCGCGACGTAGTTCCGGATGCCTTCAAGATCGCTGATCGCGCGCTTGGTCCAGACTACCTGAACCACGACTTTGGCGGCGGCCCCGCTTCAGGGGTCCCCCAGGTTTTGAGCCACTTGGCGACCTCGGCGTGCGGCACCACCCGTCCGGCGTCGGCGTCCGCCTCAGCTTCCAGAAGCGCGGCCTCTTCCTCGTCGGACAGAGGCAGTGCGGGCTCAAATTCCGCATCGAAGATCGCCGGGGTTTCCTCAAATCCGGGGGCCTTCGGCTCAGTCATGGGCTGACTCCGGCGTGGTGGGGGGGCGCTGCAGGGCCGACCGAGAGAATGGCGCTGGCTCGGGTTTCCCTTCAATGATCGATTGCAGCCATCTCGCCACCCGTTCGTGTGGCACGACCCGGCCAGCTGCGACGTCTGCGTCGGCGGCGGCCGAGCGTTCATCGTAGTCCGCTTCGAATTCGACGGGGGTTTCCTCTACGCCGGGCTGCTTGGCTTCGCTCATTTGGAAAGCCTAGCAGGCGACTCTCGAAAACGGAACAAAAATCTTCATACACAATCAGAGATTGCTCACCCAGCCCGCATGAGCACCGTCAGAACCGCCGCCTGCCGCACCCGGAAGCCCAGGCTCTCGTACAGTCCGATGGCGGCGCTGTTGCTGGCGTAGCTGTGCAGGAACGGGGTCTCGCCCCTCGCCTTGATCCGCGCCATCCCGACGCGGATCAGCGCCCCGGCCAGGCCCTTGCCGCGATGGTCGGGGAGGGTGCAGACGCCGCTGATCTCGGTGTAGCCGACCGGGCGCATGCGCTCGCCGGCCATGGCGATGAGGACGCCGTCCTGTTTCACGCCGATGAAGGCGCCCAGCCGGCCGGTCCGCTCGGCGAAGGGGCCCGGGCGGGTCAGCGCAGCCAGCGCCAGCATCTCGGCGGCGTCCGCCTCGCCGAGGTCGACGAAGGCGAAGTCGCGGTCCGGCGCGGCGACCGGCCCGTCGGCGATCATCTGCACGCAGTCGGCGCTATGGCTCACGACCATCCCGTCCGGCGCCGCGACCGGCTGGGCCTCCAGCATCCACAGCCCGGTCTCGTCGCAGGGCAGGGCGGCGAGGGCGGCCTGGCTCTCCGGAGAGGCGTCGCGGGCGCCGGCCAGCGGGCCGTAGCCCGGCGCGAACCGTCGCGCGGCGCCGCCTCCCAGCGCGCAGTCGGCCTGGCGGCTGGTCAGGGTGTTCCAGACCGGGCGGTCGAGGGGGTGGCTGGCGGTCATGGCGGCGGTCCGGATGCGAGACTCCGGAGACATATACTCTGGAGACAAACGGGGACATCGCGGGACAAACGACTCCCCCTCCAGACGACGATCTCGGCCTAGAAGCACCTGTGCAGGCCTGACGTGGAGGCTGCGCTCTCTCGGCGAGCCGTGCCGAAGCTCCAGAAAGCGTTGAAGTTCTCCAGCCCACTCCGCCACCTCTCGCTGCAGCGCCAGACTCTCTGGAGGCGACGGTCAGGGGGGCCTGGGTGATCGGGAATGGACGGTGCATGGGCTTGGAGAAGACATTCAGGACATCCGACGCTTGCCTGACCCGACGTCGCCGGTGATCGTCTGATGAAAAGTCAGGGAAACGCCATGCCGAACTTCGTCACCATCCCGACCAACGGGATCAACGTCCGGGCCGTGGTCGAGGGCTCCGGGCCACTGGTGGTCATGGTCCACGGCTTTCCGGAAAGCTGGTACAGCTGGCGCCACCAGATCGGGCCGATCGCCGCCGCCGGATTCACCGCCTGCGCCATCGACGTGCGCGGCTACGGCGGGTCGGACAAGCCGGGCCGGGTCGAGGACTACAGCCTGGAGCGGATCACCGCCGACGTGGCCGGGGTGATCGAACACCTGTCGCCGGAGGGGAAGGGCATCCTGATCGGCCACGACTGGGGCGCGCCCATCGTCTGGAACACCGCCCTGACGCGGCCCGATCGCGTGAGCGCCGTGGCAGGCCTGTCGGTGCCCTACACCGGCGTGCCGCAGGTCCAGTTCCTGGACGTGATCAAGGCGGCCTTCACAGACAAGGGCCGGTTCTTCTACCAGATCTACTTCCAGGACGTCGGGCCGGCCGAGGCCGAGCTGGGTAGCGATCCCCGCGCGGCGATCCGCAAGTTCTACTACGCCATCAGCGGCGACGCGCCGGACGGGACCTGGCCGGTGGACAAGCCGCACGGCGCATCCCTACTCGACCGCCTGCCTGATCCCCAGCCGTTCCCGGCCTGGCTGACGAAGGACGACGAGGACTACTTCACCGCCGAGTTCCACCGCTCCGGCTTCTTCGGACCGCTGAGCCGCTACCGCAACCACGAGCGCGACTTCGACTGGCTGCAGGGGTTCAAGGACCGGAAGATCGCGCAACCCTCCTTCTTCATCGGCGGTGATCGCGACCTGGTGCTGAAGATGATCCCGGGCGTGAACCCGGTCGACTTCATGGCCCCGCACCTGCCCGGCCTGCAGGGCGCCCACGTCCTGCCTGGCGTCGGCCACTGGACCCAGCAGGAGGCGCCGGAAGAGGTCACGCGTCTGCTGCTCGGCTGGCTGAGCGGGCTGTGACCCGCCGTTGGTTTGACTCCCCCAAGGGCATCGATAGTCTCAAGAGAACAAAGATAACAAACGCTCCAGGAACCCGACCATGACCTCCGCCGATGGTGCGGCGTCCGCCGCCGTGTCCGCTCCGAAGGTTCCCTTCAAGCCCCTGCCGCAGAAGGGGCCAGACGTGACCGTTGATCGCCGCGCCGACGGCTCGATCCTCGTCCGCTCCAACCACGCGCCGGGCGACGGGCCACGCTCGATCGCCCACCTGCTGCATGACAAGGCGAAGGCTCACCCCGATCGTCCGTGGATGAAGCAGCGCGAGCCCGGCCATGGCCCCTGGCGCCAGGTCACCTACGGCGAAGCCCTGCGCGCCGCAGAGGGCATCGCCCAGTCGCTGCTGGACCGCGGCCTGACCGGCGCCGACAGCGTCATGGTCCTCTCGTCCAACTCCATCGAGCACGCCCTGGTCATGCTGGGCTGCTACACGGCCGGCGTGCCGGTCGCGCCGATCAGTCCAGCCTACAGCCTGATCTCCAGCGACCACGCCAAGCTGCGCCACTGCGCCGCCGTGGTGCGCCCGAAGGTCGTCTTCGCCCAGTCCGGCGCCATGTTCGAGCGCGCCTTCCAGACCCTGCGCGAGGTCGATCCCGGGCTGGTGTTCGTCACCGCCGACGGGGAGGGCGAAGGGGCTGTCCCGCTATCCGACCTGCTGGCGACGGAGCCCACCGCCGCGGTCGAGGCCGCGCGCGAGGCGCTCGGCCATGCCACCGTGGCCAAGTACCTGTTCACCTCCGGCTCGACCGGCATGCCCAAGGGCGTGCCGCAGACCTTCGGCATGATGTCGGCGACCATCGCCGGCGGCGAGGGCCTGCGCGCCGAGGAGGCCGACCCCGATGTCATCCCCCAGAGCCTGGAGTGGATGCCCTGGAGCCACATCAGCGCCGGCAACATCGGCTTCAACGGCGTGCTCTGGGCCGGCGGCACCGTCCACCTGGATGAGGGCAAGCCCATCCCCGGCATGTTCGAGACCACGATCAAGAACCTCTATGAGGTCTCGCCGATGGTCTTCGGCTCGGCCCCGATCGCCTTCGTCATGCTGGCCGAGGCCATGGAGCGGGATCCGGTCCTGCGCGCCTCGTTCTTCAAGAACCTCCGCTACATGGGCTACGGCGGCGCGACCCTGTCCAACGACGTCAACGAGCGACTGCAGGCGCTCGCCGTCGCCGAGACCGGCCAGCGGATCCCGCTGACCACCATGTACGGCGCGACCGAGACGCAAGGCGTCACCGTCACCCACTGGGCCACCGAACAGGTCGGTCTGGTCGGGCTGCCGGTGCCCGGCGTCACGATCAAGCTCGTGCCCAACGGGACCAAGTACGAGGTGCGGGTTAAGGGGCCCACGGTCACCACCGGCTATCACAACGACCCCGACAAGACCGCAGCCGCCTTTGACGAGGAAGGCTTCTACAAGCTGGGCGACGCCGCCCGCTTCCTTGACGACAATGACCCGGCCCAGGGCATGGTCTTCGACGGTCGCGTGACCGAGGACTTCAAGCTCGACAGCGGCACCTGGGTCAGCGTCGGCACGCTGCGCCCCGATCTGGTCGCCGCCTGCAGCCCCTGGGTCATGGACGCGGTGATCTGCGGTCAGGACAAGCCGTTCATCGGCGCGCTGTTCTGGCCCTCGATGGCCGGGATGCAGACGCTGGCGGCCGACGCCGGTCCGGGTACGCCGATGGAGAAGCTGACCGCGCTGCTATCGGAGAAGCTGGCGGCGTTCAACGCCACGGCGGGCGGGTCGTCTCGGCGCATCGGGCGCTTCGTGATCATGACCGAGCCGCCGTCGATCGACGCGGGCGAGATCACCGACAAGGGTTATGTGAACCAGCGCGCCACGCTCGAGCGTCGCGACGGGCTTGTGCAGAACATCTACGCCAACCCGCCGGGCGCCGGCGTGGTCACGATCTGAAGGACAGGACGATGACAATGGATCCCGGTTTCCGCGCACTGCTCGACGCGACCAATGCGGTCGAGATGCCGCCGCTGAGCACCCTGCCGCCGGCGATGATCCGCGAGGGCTATCGCGGCCAACGGGTCGGCGTCGACGCCGGAGCCCCGACAGACCTGGACGTGCGTGACCTTCAGGTCGCCGGCGGGGCGGGGTCGGTGAAGGCGCGGCTCTACACGCCCAAGGATGCGCCGGCCGTGGGACCAGGGCTCGTCTACTTCCACGGCGGCGGGTTCGTCATCGGCGACCTCGACAGCCATGACGGCTTCCTGCGGCGGCTGGCGGCGGCGTCCGGCGTGCGCGTGCTGTCGGTCGACTACCGCCTGGCGCCGGAGCACCCGTTCCCGGCCGCGCACGACGACGCCCTGGCCTCGCTGCGCTGGGCCTTCGACCATGCGGCCGAGATCGGCTTCGACCCGGCCCGCATCGCCGTCGGCGGCTGTTCGGCGGGCGGCAACCTGTCGGCCAGCGTGGCGCTGGACCTGCGTGAGGACCCGTCGCGCAGACTGGCCTTCCAGCTGCTGCTCTACCCGGCCACGGCCATGGACCAGGACACGGCCTCCCGCCGGGAGCTCGCCACCGGGCACCTGCTGACAGCCGAGGTCATGGAGTGGTTCGGCAACCACCTCGCCGCCGCCGGTCATCAGGAGCAGGCGCGCGCCGAGCCGGTGAAGGCCGACCTGACGGGCGTCGCGCCCGCGCTGGTCGTCACCGCCGGCTTCGATCCGCTCAAGGATGAGGGCAAGGCCTATGCCGCGGCCATGAACGCGGCCGGCTCAAAGGCGGAGCATGTCGAGTACGCGGCCTTTGTCCACGACTTCTACACCCTGTCCCCGTTCTGCACCGCCGTTCCGGCGGCGATCGAGGAGACGGGCGCGAAGCTCAGGGCCGCCCTCGCCTGAGGGCTAACGCTCGATACGAACGGCCTGAGGGTCCAACAGAAAAAAGGGCGGCCCGGAGGGCTCCGGGCCGCCCCATTCGTTTGACGTGTCCGTCAGGCCTAGAACTTGGCCCGCAGGGTGACGCCGTAGGTGCGCGGCGCGCCCATGAAGGCGTTCAGCGCGTTGACGGTGGGCAGGGCCCCCGGCGTGGCGCTGGTCTGGTTCTGCAGCGGCGAGTCGAAGACGACCTGGTAGTAGTCCTCGTCGGTCAGGTTCTGGCCCCAGAGTTCCAGCGACCAGCGCTCGTCCTTGGTGCCGAGGGCGACCCGGCCGTTCAGCAGGGTCAGGTCTTCCTGGATCTTCAGCGGGTTCAGGTCCGAGCCGGTGTTGTACTCGGTCGTGAACTTGGCGCTCAGGCTGGTGCGGAAGGTGAAGTTCTCGCCCAGGTCACGCTCGTAGCTGCCCGAGAACGAACCCGACCACAGCGGGGCGAACGACATGTTGTTGCCCGGAAGCAGCAGCGAGGCGCCGGCCGGCACGATGAAGTCGCCGTACTCGGTGTCGGCGAAGGTGACGCCGCCCTGGAAGCGAAGGCCGTCAACCGGGGTGAACCAAACGAAGTCGGCGTCGAAGCCGCTCGAGTTCACTTCCGGAATGGAGGTCACGATGAAGCTGATGCCGGTGAAGGCGTTGAGCTGGAAGCCTTCGAAGTTCTGCACGAAGGCCGACAGGTTCAGCAGCAGCGAGCGGTCAAACAGGGTGCTCTTCAGACCGGCTTCATAGCTGTCCACGAACTCGGCTTCGAACGCCGTGTTCTTGTTCAGGGTGAAGTACGGCGCCACCGTGCCCGACACCAGGTTGCGGGCGCGGTCGAGGTTGAAGCCGCCGGCCTTGTAGCCGCGGGCGTATGAGACATAGCCCATCAGGTTCGGGTTGAACCGGTAGGCCAGCTTCGCGGTGCCGCTCCATTCCTTCTCGGTGCGCGACTGGGTGTTGTCGGCATTGTTGAAGTTGGAGTCGGTCCACGGCACGCAGAGGCTGAGCGCGAAGCAGGGCAGGCCGGTTCCCAGGTTGTTGTACTGGGTTTCCAGGGTCTTGTCTTCGCGGGTGTAGCGAAGGCCGACGGTCAGCTCGAGCGCCTCGGTGATCTCGAAGGAGTTGTTGGTGAAGAACGCGAGGCTCTCCGACTCCTGCTGGTGCTGGTCGTTCTGGCCGGTGCCCGAGATGTAGTAGGTCCCCGGCAGGGCAAGCTGGGAGGCGCCGCCCGAGGCGATCAGGCTGAAGTAGGAGCGGTAGTCGTCGCCGAACAGCAGGGTCTGACCGGTGCTGAGCGTTTCCTTGGCGGCGAACACGCCGACCAGCCAGTTCAGGCGATCAGCCTGGCCGGCCAGACGGAATTCCTGGCTGAACTGCTCGAACTGCACGAAGTTCCGGCCGTCCGCCGGGCGGTACCAGACATCCGCCGTCGAGAAATCACTGTCCTGGGCGCCGAGGTTGTAGAACTCGCGCCAGGCGGTGACCGAGGTCAGCGTGGCTTCGTTCAGCCAGGGCGTGTCCCAGGTGACTTCAGCCGACAGGCCCTTGTCCTCGATCTCCTGGGTCGTGTCGCGGTTGGAGTAGGCGATACGCTTGGAGGGGTCCGGCGGGTTCAGGACGCCCGAGTCGGAGGCCGACAGGATATCGATCCAGCCCTGGCGCGTCGGGTTGCGGACGACGGCGACGGCGGCGCAGCAGACTTCGTCACGCTTGGTGTAGTCGGCGATCACGCGGATATCGAGCGTGTCGGTCGGGGTGGCCAGCAGCTGACCGCGGACGCTGTAGAAGTCCTGGTTGGCGTCCTCGGTGAGGGTGCGCGGACCGTCGCCGGTGCGGACATCATAGAGGCCGTCGCGTTCGCGCTTCACCACGAACAGGCGGCCGGCCAGCTTGTCCTCGATGATCGGACCGGTCACCGACACGGCGGCGCCCAGCTGGCCGTAGTTGCCGGCCGTCAGTTCGCCTTCGACGCCGAAGGTGAAGGAGGGTTTCTTGGTGATGACGTTGATGACGCCGGCCGAGGTGTTCTTGCCGAACAGCGTGCCCTGCGGGCCCTTCAGGACCTCGATGCGCTCCATCTCGCCCAGGTCGCCGAAGCCGACGCCGTTGCGGGGGCGGTAGACGCCGTCGATCACGACGCCGACCGAGCTTTCCAGACCGGGGTTGTCGCCCACGGTGCCGACGCCGCGGATGCGGGCGGTGGTGACGGTTTCGCTGGAGGTCGAGGTGACCAGCAGGCCGGGGGTGAGGACCGTCAGGTCCTTGATGTCCTTGACGCCGGCGTCTTCGAGCTGCTGCTCGCTGACGGCGGTGACCACGATCGGCACGTCCTGAAGGCTCTGTTCGCGCTTCTGGGCGGTGACGATGATGGCGTCGACGGTGGCCGCGTCGGTTTCAGTGTCCTGCGCGTAAGCAGCACCGGCGAGCAGCGACGACAGCACGACGGCGGACGCCGACGCGCGAAGCATTTGAGAAAAACGCATTTCCTGTCCCGTAATTGTTGCGCCGGTGGGGAGCCCGCGCGGTTTGCGGTGCAAAAATGGCGACCTCCCGGCCCCCGTACATGCACCAGAGTCAACTACGTCGTCGCCGGAACGATGCGCAACCGTCAATCCCTTATCACGTAACGGAAAGCGGGCTTCGTGGCGGTGATGTGACAGCGCCGGCGTCAAAAAACAGCGTTCACCGAGCGGGGCGGGCGCGCGCTGCGAGTTTCAGCGTCAGAACCCCGGCCAACACCGACATGAGGGAACCCGCCACCACGCCCAGCTGCACCTCCGAGGCGGTGGTCGTGTCGTGGAAAGCGAGGCCGCCGATGAAGAGGCTCATCGTGAATCCGACGCCGCAGAGCATGGAGACGCCCAGCAGCTGCAGCCAGGTCGATCCGCTCGGTCGTTGCCCCAGCTTCAGGGCGGAGGCCAGCGCCGCCGCCCCGAACACGCCGATCGGCTTGCCGAGCAGCAGGCCCATGGCGATACCCAGCGGCAGAGGCGACAGGATGCCTTCCGCTGGGAAGGCGCTGAACGAGAACCCGGCCGCCACGAAGGCGAAGAACGGCAGAATACCGTAGGCGACGTAGGGATGCAGCGCCTCCATGTAGTGCTTCAGCACGCCTTCCTCGCCGTCGCGCCGGGGCTTGATCGGCACCGTCAGCGCGGCGGCGACCCCGGCCAGCGAGGTGTTGACCCCCGACTTCAGGGTGAAGGCCCAGACCACCAGGAAGGCCGCCGCGAACAGCAGCGGCGGGATCTGCTTGCAGCGGCCGATCCAGACCATGAAGGCGAGGCCCGTCAAGGCGCCGGCGAGCGCCGGCAGGTTGATGTCCGAGGTGAACAGGATCGCGATTAACATGACCGCGCCCAGGTCGTCGGCGATCGCCAGGGTCAGCAGGAAGACCCGCAGGGCGGCTGGCGCCCGGGGCGCGGCGATCGCCAGCGCGGCCAGGGCGAAGGCGATGTCGGTCGCCGTCGGGATCGGCCAGCCGTTGGGATGCCCGCCCTCGCCGAGGTTGAACGCCAGGAAGACCAGAGCCGGCGCCACCATGCCGCCGACCGCCGCGAACACCGGCATCGCCAGCTTGCGCGGGTTCGACAGCTCGCCCTTCAGGATCTCGTATTTGATCTCCAGGCCGACCACGAAGAAGAACATGGCCATCAGCCCGTCCTTCGTCCACTTCAGGACAGACTTGGTTTCCTCGAACCCTCCCACCTGCAGCGTGAAGGGCGCATGCACGAAGGCGAAGTAGCTCTCCCGCCAGGGCGAGTTGGCCAGCAGGATGGCGACCAGCGCCGCGCCCGCGAGGATCAGGCCGGAGGCGGCCTCCGTCTTAAGGAAGTCGAGAGTAAGCTTGCGCGACATGAGCCTCAGCTACCATGGGCGCGGGGGGTGACCAACCATAACCGGGCTTGTGCGCGCCGCTTTCGGCGGCCATGTCCTGACCATGCCCGTCTCCGCAACCTACCGACCAGACCCATTGTTCATGAAGCTCGGGCCGGAGTTTTCCGACCCCGTCGCGGCGGCGGATTTCCCGACCGCGATCCTGCGCCGCCGTAATGACCGGGCGGCGTCGACGGTGGGCCTGGAAACGCTCAGTGACGCCGAGTGGATCGCCGCTTTCGCGCGCTTCCAGCCTTTGCCGGACAACCAGCCCGGCCCCCTGGCCATGCGTTACCACGGCCACCAGTTCCGGACCTACAATCCCGATCTGGGGGACGGTCGCGGCTTCCTGTTTGCGCAGCTGCGCGAAGCGGGCTCCGGTCGGTTGCTTGATCTGGCGACCAAGGGGTCAGGCCGCACGCCCTGGTCCCGCCAGGGCGATGGCCGGCTTACCCTCAAGGGCGGCATGCGCGAGGTGCTCGCCGCGACGCTGCTTGAAGCGCTGGGCGTGCCCACCAGCCGGGCCTTCTCCCTGATCGAGACAGGCGAAGCGCTGGAGCGCAACGACGAGCCCAGCCCGACGCGATCAGCCGTCCTCGTGCGGCTGTCTCACAGCCACATCCGCTTCGGGACCTTCCAGCGGCACGCCTACCTCGGCCGGGCAGACAGCATCGCCAGCCTGGTCGAGCACTGCATCCAGGCCTACTTCCCCCACCTGTCCGGAGCGCCGGACACGGCCGCCGCCCTGCTGGGAGAGGTCGTCCAGCGCACCGCGCGTCTGGCGTCGCGCTGGATGGCCGCCGGCTTCGTCCACGGCGTCCTCAACACCGACAACATGGTCGTGACCGGCGAGAGCTTCGACTACGGTCCCTGGCGCTTCCTGCCGCGCAACGATCCGAACTTCACCGCCGCCTACTTCGACCAGACCGGCCTCTACAGCTTTGGGCGGCAGCCGGAGGCGGCATTCTGGAACCTGCAGCAGCTCGCCTCCTGTCTGACGCTGGTGTCGGAATCCGAACCACTGGTCGAGGCGCTGAACGGCTTCAACACCGCCTATCGCGACAGCCTGCGCGACGCCATGCTGGCGCGGCTCGGCGTTGTCAGTCAGGGCGACGAGGCCGATGTGGCCCTGATCAACGCAGCGTTCCGCGCGCTGCAGGTCGGCGGCGACCGGCTGCGGTGGGAGCCGTTCTTCTTCGACTGGTTCTGCGGCGACGCGGGCAGGGCGCTCTCGGGCGCTCGGGGCGATCTCTATGCCGATGACGGGTTCGCCGAGTTTCGCTCCCTGCTCGCCGGCTTCGCGCCGGACCGACCCGGGCGCCTCGCCCACCCGATGTTCGCCGCCGCCGAGCCGGAGGAACTGCTGATCGACGAGGTCGAGGCTCTCTGGGCGCCGATCACGCAGGCCGATGACTGGTCGCTGTTCGACGCCAAGCTGGCGCGGCTGGAACAGGCGCGGCAGGGCTGGGGCCTGGGATGACGACACGAACGTGCGGCCAGGCGTCCGCAGACCACCAAAGCTGACGCCTCTGTCGGACCTTCATGCTCCTGGCATGTGCAATCAGGCTGTCGCGCAGGGAATGACCGGGATTTTCGAACTTCCGGTCTGGAATCAAACAAGCGTTCGGCTATAGTCCGAGCTCGTGGAGCGGCGCCGCTTGACCTGCCGCTGGGTCAAACCGTCACCCTCGCCAAAATGCCACGCTGGAGGATTTCCCATGGCCGACACCGCTGAACCGCTCGCCGAGGCGCCGGCCATTGACGTCGATGCCCTGCGGGCGCGGTATCGCGCCGAGCGCGACAAACGTCTGCGCGCCGAAGGCAACGAGCAGTATGTCGAGGTGAAGGGCGACTTCACCCGCTATCTCGATGATCCCTACGTCGAGCCGGGCTTTGCCCGCGAACCTCTGACCGACGAGGTCGAGGTCGTCGTCATCGGCGGCGGCTTTGGCGGTCTGCTGGCCGGAGCCCGCCTGCGCGAGGCCGGCATCGACGATGTCCGGATGATCGAGAAGGGCGGCGACTTCGGCGGCACCTGGTACAGGAACCGCTACCCAGGCGCGGCCTGCGATATCGAGAGCTACGTCTATCTGCCTCTGCTCGAAGAGGTCGGCTACATGCCGGTCGAGAAGTACACCCGCGCGCCGGAAATCCTCGATTACTGCCGGCGCATCGGCCGCCATTTCGACCTCTACCGCGATGTCTGCTTCCAGACCGAGGTGACGGACATGACCTGGGACGAAGCGTCGTCCCGCTGGATCATCCGCACCAATCGCGGCGACGCGATGAAGGCCCGCTATGTCGTCATGGCCAACGGCCCGCTGCATCGACCCAAGCTGCCCGGCATTCCGGGCGTCGACAGCTTCAAAGGGCACACCTTCCACACCAGCCGCTGGGACTACGACTACACCGGCGGCGATCCGATGGGCGGCCTGACAAAGCTGAAGGACAAGCGTGTCGGCATCATCGGCACCGGCGCCACCGCCGTGCAGTGCGTGCCGCACCTGGGGGAGACGGCGAAGGAACTGTTCGTCTTCCAGCGCACGCCCTCGTCGATCGATGTGCGCAACAACCGGCCGACCGACCCGGAGTGGGCCTCCAGCCTCCAGCCCGGCTGGCAGCAGCACCGGATGGACAACTTCAACGTCCTGGTCTCCGGCGGCTGGCAGAAGGAAGACCTGGTCTCCGACGGCTGGACCGACATCATCCGCAACCTCGGCCTGGCCGCCGCGCGCCGCGCCGCCAGGGGCGAGATGGGCCCGGGCGATCCGGCCGAACTGCTGCAACTGGCCGACTTCCAGAAGATGGAGCAGATCCGCGCCCGCGTGGATTCCGTCGTCGCCGACCGGGCCAAGGCCGAGGCGCTCAAGCCCTGGTACAACCAGTTCTGCAAGCGGCCCTGCTTCCATGACGAATACCTGGCCACCTTCAACCGGCCGTCCGTCCACCTGATCGACACCGACGGCCGCGGCGTGGAGCGGATCACCGAGACGGGCGTGGTCGTCGACGGCGTCGAGTACGAACTCGACTGCCTGATCTTCGCCACCGGCTTCGAGGTCGGCACCTCCTACGCCCGCCGGGCCGGCTACGAGATCACCGGCCGGGGCGGCGTCACCCTGAGCCAGAAGTGGGCCGACGGCGTCTCGACGCTGCATGGCATGCACAGCCGCGGCTTCCCGAACTGCTTCATTTTCGCCAACAGCCAGGCGGGCTTCACGGCCAACTACCCCCACATGCTCAACGAGCAGAGCAAGCACGCCGCCTGGATCATCGCCCGCTGCCGGGACGAGGGCGCCGTCGCCGTCGAGGCGACGGAGGAGGCGGAAGCCGCCTGGGTGCAGGAGGTGATCGACAGCGCCATCCAGCGCCAGAAGTTCGCCGAGGAATGCACGCCGGGCTACTACAACAACGAGGGCAAGCCCTCGCCGCTGGCCGCCCGTAACGGCCCCTACGGCAAGGGCTCGATCGTTTTCATCCAGATGATCACCGACTGGCGCAAGGAAGGTTCGATGCAGGGGCTGGAGTTGACAAAACCGTGACGACCCCCTGATCCGATCACGGGGCAAGGCCGTATTCCCCCGCAGAAGGAGACGGTTTTGGCCAGTCTAGCGACACCCTCGACATTCGAACGACGTTTCATGCGCGAGGCTATGCGCGCGCCGCTACTCGCGGCCGATGACGAGCAGGCGCTCGCCCGCCGCTGGCGCGACGATCACGACGACGAGGCGCTCCATGAACTGACCGGCGCCTACATGCGCATGGTCATCGCCATGGCCGGCCGTTTCCGTCGCTATGGCCTGCCGATGTCCGACCTGGTCCAGGAAGGCGCGGTGGGTCTGATGCAGGCCGCCGAACGCTTTGATCCGGATCGTGGCGTGCGCTTCTCCACCTACTCGGCCTGGTGGGTCCGGGCGGCCATGCAGGACTATGTGCTGCGTAACTGGTCGATCGTCCGCACCGGCACCACGACGGCCGGCAAGGCGCTGTTCTTCAACCTGCGCCGCCTGCGCGCCCGGCTCGGCGATCTCGAGGGGCGGCTTAGCCCCGAGGCCTGTTCGGCCATCGCCATCGAACTGGGCCTGGATACGGCCGACGTCGAGGCCATGGCCGGTCGCATGGCGGCCGGCGACCGCTCGCTGAACGCGCCGGTTTCCGGCGACGCCGACGAGGACTGGCAGGGCCTGCTGGCCGATGATCGGGCCGGACCCGAGGAGGAAGCTGGCGGCGTGATCGACGACGAGCGGCGGTCGGATCTGGTCGCCGGCGCCCTGGCGGTCCTCAGCGAGCGTGAGCGCGGCGTCGTCATCGCCCGACGCCTGGTCGACGAGCCGCAGACGCTGGAACAGCTCGGCGCCGAGATGGGCATCTCCAAGGAGCGGGTGCGCCAGATCGAGCAGGTCGCCCTGAACCGCATGCGCGACTACATCAGCAAGCGGGTCGGCGACCCGGCCGCGGCCGGCCTTATCGGCTGAAGGCGGGGTTCCGCTCGCCGCCCCGTCACGCTATGACCGCCGATCTGGGGTCCAGTAGCTCAGCAGGATAGAGCAGCGCTTTCCTAAAGCGAAGGTCGGGGGTTCGAGTCCCTCCTGGACCGCCAGACTAAGTCTCTGATATATCTCATGATATTGGAGATAACATCGGAGTTCAATCCCTGAAGTCTGAAACCCTCACGCCTGTTTCGGATGGTTTCGCCTAAGTCGCATATATCGGAAATCCGAATCTCCGCGTGACGGTTTGCCCTGATAAAACCCCGACATTTCGGGGGGGCGAGCGCATCAACCAAAGGTCGGGGGTTCGAATCTCTTTCTGCTCCGGGTCCTTGCCGCGCCGCGCTCAGGCGCCGGCCAGAAACCCCTCCACTTCCTCCATGAACATCTCGAACCGGTCGTGGTGCAGCCAGTGGCCCGCATCCGGGAAACTCACGGTGCGGGCGTCCCTGAAGTGTTTCGCCCGGCCGTCCTTCTCCGGGTTCGAGGCCCAGCTCTTTTCGCCGTAGCAGAGCAGGGTCGGGCAAGTGATCGCCTCCCAAAGCTGGGCGATCTGCTGGTGTGTCAGGTCCGGCGCCGACCAGACGCGCAGGTAGTTGTCGAATTTCCAGCTGTAGGTCCCGTCCTCGTTCTGGCTGACGCCATGGGCGGTCAGGTGACGGGCCTGGTCGTCGGTGAGGTAGGTGTTCTCGGACTTCATCCGCTCGTACGCCTCGTCCAGCGTCGGATAGCGCCTGGGCTGCCGGCCCGCTGCCTGGCGCTTCTCGTCGATCCAGCCGCGCAGGCGGTCGGCGACGGGCGTCTTCTCCCGCTCGGCGATCATCCGGGGGGAGGGCCCCATGCCTTCGATGGCGACGAGCTTGCTGACGTTTTCCGGATACAGGCCGGTATAGCGCAGGGCGATGTTGCCGCCGAGCGAATGGGCGATCAGCGTCAGCGGCGCCAGCTTCAGCTGATGGATCAGCTGGGCCAGATCATAGAGGTAAGACGCCATCGAGTAGTCGCCGTCGGGTGACCAGGCGCTGTCGCCATGCCCGCGCAGGTCCGGGCAGATGATCCGGTAGCGGTCGGCCAGCCGCTGGGCGACCCAGTCCCAGCTGCGACAGTGGTCCCGCCCGCCGTGCAGCAGCAGCAGCGGCGGGGCCTCAGGATCACCCCAGGCGGCATAGTGCAGCTTCAGCCGCTGCGACATGAAGCTGTGCGAGGTCGGTCCGGCGAGCAGGGCGTGATGGGTCATGGATCACCCCATAGGGTAGAGGATCTCTTTCGTCACCGCGTCGACAGCCTTCATCACCTCGTCGCTGAGGGTCAGGTCGGCGGCGGCGAGGATGTCGGGCAGCTGGTCCTCGTGGGTCACGCCGACGATGGTCGAGGCGACGAAGTCGTGCTGCTTGCTCCAGGCCGTGGCCAGGGTCACCGGCGCCATGCCGGCCTCGGCGGCGATGGCCATGAAGCGCTCGGTGGAGCCGAGAGTCTTCTCGTTGACGAACCGTTTGGCCATCACCGCCTGGCGACCGCCGAGGTTCAGATAGCTGGAGAAGCGCGCGCCCTCCGGCCGGGCGTCGTTGAGGTACTTGCCCGACAGCACGCCGCCGCCCAGCGGCGAATAGGGAATCAGGCTGACCCCCTCCTGCAGGCAGACCTGCGCCAGGGCGTCCTCGAACCGGCGGTTGTTCATGCTGAAGTTGTTCTGGATCGTCTCATACCGGGCCAGGCCCTCGCGGGCTGAGACGCCCAGGCTCTTCATCAGGCCCCAGGCCGTCTCGTTGCTGCAGCCCAGCACCCGCACCTTGCCTGACTGCACCAGGTCGTCGAGCGCGCGCATGACCTCTTCATAGGGGCCGTCGTGGTCAGGCCAGTGGGTCTGGTAGAGGTCGATGTAGTCGGTCTGCAGGCGCTTGAGGCTGCCCTCGACCGCGCGGACGATGTTGTGCCGGTCGAGCGCGGTCATGCCGGCCCGCTGGCTGCCCTTGATCCAGCCGTGGCTCGGGCCGCAGACCTTGGTGGCCATCAGGATCTCGTCGCGGCGTTTGGTCTTCATCCAGCGGCCGACGATCTCCTCGCAGGTGCCGGCCCACTCCTCTTTCGGCGGCACAGGATAGTTCTCGGCGGTGTCGAAGAAATTGATCCCCGCCTCGAGCGACTGGTCGAGCACCCGGTGGGCCATCTTCTCGTCGGCCTGGCCGCCGAAGGTCATGGTCCCCATGCAGATCTTGGAGACATAGATGGCGCTGCGGCCGAGGCGTTTGGTCTGCATGTCAGGTCGTCCGGATGAGAGAAGGCGGCCGCTACGTCAGCGACCGGGTCTCCGGTCTCCTAGTTGCCTCCCCCGCCGGAAGCCAAGCCCCGAAAAACCGTCAGGGCCGTCCTGCGCGATGTCACCCTGCGGGTTCCGCACCACCTGAACGGCGACACCGTTGCGCGACTGAGCAGAAAAGTATGGTTTGCTACCTTGGGATCGAAGTCGAGGACGCCTGAGGAGCTGTCCGAGCAGACCGACATCCAATGACTTCAGCGAAGGGTGGAACCCCGTCATTCGCAATGCTTCCGATCACACCTTGGCCTGTAGACCAGAACGGACGCTGCACAGTCAGTTGGTTCAGCGCATTCAGTTCAAGTGCCGGCGGTTGGTAGTTAGCAGGGCCTGCTGATGACTATCGACTGAGGGGTCGCAGTGGGTCGGAACCAGACCTCAATCTCCGTCCGTCAGATGTCTGCTTGCCGGTGCTCCGCGAAGGACCGCTCCTCGCGCTTTGGGGACATGTCGAGGCTCGGCGCCCGGCGCACCCGCTCCTGAATCGAACCCTTGCGCCCCCAACAGGGCTTGCCGGCCGCAGCCCGATCGACCTCCGACCGTCCCCACCGCCAGCAGGGTTTCCCAGTCTGGCTGTCGCGGGCCGCAAGGGGCCCTGCATGACCTGCTGATCAGGGGGCGGCGGTCGCAGCCGTCCCTGGCTGGTGAGCCTCCGCCACGGGAGAGGGCGGGGGTGGGCCTCCGCGGCTCAACTTGTCAGCCGATCCCGGGTGTTGAATAGTATTCGCAGGCCACGTCGCGCGCGCCCTGGCTGGCGCTGACCGAGTCGTGCTCCCGGGAGAGACCATGACCTATGCCCCCGCCGACCGTCCGTTCTATGACGCAGACAGCCACATCATGGAGCTTCCGGATTTCCTGAAGAAATACGCCGATCCGGCGCTGCGGGAGGAGATCCCCGAGGTCAGCTACTCGGCCTCGATCGTCACCGATGACGAGGTGGCGGTGATCATGGACCAGGGCGGTCGGCACAGCGACGACCACATCGCGGCCCAGATCGCGCTCGGCGACCGGCTGATCGAGGCGTCGAAGGAAATCCAGGCCCTGGGCGCCTTCAACAGCGCTGACCGGTCAAAGGCCATGGATCTGCTAGGTTTCCGCAAACAGCTGGTTTTCGCCACCCACAGCGTGGCCATGCCGTTCTCGCCCAGCACCAAGCTTGACCCCCGGCTGCGCTACGGCGCCGCGCGGGCGCACAATCGGCACATGGCCGATTTCTGTCACGCCGACGACCGGCTGATGGGGGTGGCGATCATCCCGCTGGATGACCCGGCTCTGGCCATGGCCGAGCTTGACCACGTCCTGACGAGCGGTCTCGAGGCGGTCTGGGTGCCGCACCGTCCCAGCGGGGATCGCTCGCCCGGCCACGTCGACCTTGATCCCTTCTGGGCAAAGCTGTCGGAGAGTGGACTGCCCTTCCTGCTGCATGTCGGCGGGGCGCCGCTGCAGCTGGCCAAGGCCTGGATGAACAATGGCCGGCCGCCGACGAAGGACTGGCTGGGCGGCGGCGAAAATCTCCGCACCAAGGACGTGGCCCTGCTGCATGAGGGACCCGAGGCCTTTCTGACCATGATGGTGCTGGACGGAGTGCTGGAGCGGCATCCGGGGCTGCGCGGCGCCAGCGTCGAACTGGGCGCCGGCTGGGTTCCCGAGCTGCTGCGCCGCCTCGACTGGGTGGTGAAACACTGGAGCCGGAACGACGCCAACCTGCAGGGCCTGAGCCGCGTTCCCTCCGAGCAGATCACACAGCAACTGGCCTTCACCCCCTTTGTGTTCGAGGAGGTCGGCCTCTTCATCGACCAGTCGAACCCCGACCTCTACCTGTTCTCGAGCGACTACCCGCACATCGAGGGCGGGCGAAATCCTATCGGCCGGTTCGAGGCCGCCCTGGCCGACCGTGGCGATGCGGTGCGCGACAAGTTCTACGCCGAGAATTTCCTGCGCATCTTCCCGGGTGCGCGGGTCGATGATCCACGGGCCGCCGCCCTGACCGCCTGAACGACCAACAGGATGGCGGGGAGGGGCCGTTGGGGTCGCCGCGATTGGCCTGATACCTCAACCGCGCCGGTCGAGGCCCCTGACCCTCAAGACCCCTCCGCCAGCCCGTTCCGGCGATGGAGTGACGCGGAAGCATTCAACGCTCCGCGCGATTTCGGTCGGTGTTCGCGCGCTTCAGCCGTCGCGCTTCGCGGTGGCGACGTGGCGCGGGCGATGCTGCGCGGGCACAAGCCCGTGTCGCGCCATCTTGTCGTAGAGCGTCTTTCGCGGAATCTGCAGTTCCGCCGTCACCCGTCCGATGTCACCCCGGTGGCGGGTCAGGGACTCCTGGATCAGCTCGGCTTCGTAGGCCTGGACCCGCTCGGCAAGCCCCTCGGTCGGCCGCATATCGGATGTGGGCTGAGTGAGCCCCACGGCGACCTGGCTGGCGAAGTTGGCGAGCTCGCGAAGATTTCCGGGCCAGTCATGCTCGAGCAGGTGGCGGCGGGTCGCATGGTCCACCGGGGGCGTCTCGCGCCCCAACCGCCCGGCCACCCTGCCGAGAAAGCGCGCGAACAGCAGCGGCACGTCATCGCGGCGCTCGCGAAGGGGCGGAACCCGAAGTCGGATGACGTTCAGACGATAGTAGAGGTCCTCCCGCAGGGCGCCCCGCGCCACCGCCTCGACCGGGTCGCCCTTGGTCGCGGCCAGAACGCGCAGATCCAGGGCATGGGGCTCCATAGCGCCAACCGGCAGCACCTCGCGTTCTTCCAGAACCCGCAGCAACAACAGCTGGGCCGCGCGCGGCGCCAGGTCGATCTCGTCGAGAAAGAGGGTGCCCCGGTGCGATTGCTCGATCTGGCCCTCGCGCCGTCGGAACGGGCCGGCTGGTCCGGCGGCGTCCCCCATCAGGAGACTCTCCAGGCCATTCGTCGGCAGCGCCGCGCAGGAGACAGCCACGAAAGGCCTCAGGCGGCGGCGTCCGGCGTTATGAATTGCACGGGCCACGGCCTCCTTCCCGGCGCCGGTCTCGCCCTCGATCAGGACATCCACCTCGGCGTCGGCCAGCCGCTGGATGGCGGCGCGAAGCGCTTCGACCGGTCGGCTGGCGCCGCTAAGTGGGATAGATCCCTCGTCATCGGCGGCGAGGGCGGCAAGCCTGCGATTGTCCAGCACCAGGGCGCGCTTTTCCAGCGCACGGCGGACGGTCTCGACCAGCCGCTCGGGCGCGAAGGGCTTGGCGAGGAAGTCGTAGGCGCCGCGCTTCATCGCATCGACGGCCTCGCCGATGTCCCCGTGGCCGGTCATCATCACGACGGGTATGCCGGGATCGATCGCGTTCAACCGCTCGACGAGCTGCCGGCCGTCCATGCCCGGCATCCGCAGGTCGGTGACCACCACGCCCTCGAACCGGTCGGTGATGGCCCTCAGGGCGGCCTCGGCGGAGGGAAAGGGGAGGACCGACAGGCCGTCCAGCGCGAGCCTCTCCGCCAGTGCGTCACGGAAGGGCTGATCATCGTCGACCAGGGCGACCCGGCTTAGCGGTTCGAAAGTCATGGAGCCTTCGCCAGCCGAATGACGAAGCGAGCCCCGACCGGCGAAGGCTCGAGCGACAATTCACCACCAAAGGCGGCGACGATGTCGCGGCTGATGACGAGGCCCAGCCCAAGGCCGTCGCGCTTGCTGGTCGTGAAGGGCGTGAACAGTTTCGACTGGACCGAGGCCGCTACGCCGGGTCCGTTGTCACTGACACGGATGGTTACGTGCTTGCCCTTGACGGTCACGCCCAGCGCGATGGCCGGATCCGGCGTCCCGTCCAGCGCCTCGATGGCGTTCTGCAGGATGTTCAGGACCACCTGTTCAAGGCGGTTGCGCTCGGCCAGCACCGACAGTCCCGCGGGCGCCCTTCTACGGTCCAGGGCCACTCCCTTCTCCCTCAGCCGGCCAGCGACAAGCAGGATCGCGCCGTCGATCGCTCCGTCGACGCCGACCGCCACGGTCTCTGAGCGGGTCTTTCTCGAGAAGGCTCTCAGTTCATCGGTGATGGCCCCGACCCGCTCGGTCAGGTGATCGATACTGGTCAGGGAGCGCAGCGCCCCGGCGTGGTCCTCGCGCTGCAACTGCAGCGACGCGCTGTCGGCATGGATCCGGATGGCGGCGATGGGCTGGTTGATCTCATGCGCCACCCCGGCGGCGATCTGCCCCAGCGTCGCCAGCTTGTTGGCCTGGATCAGGTCATCCTGGAGGTCCTGACGGACAGATTCCAGCCGGCGCCGTTCTTCGATCTCCCGATTGAGCAGTGCGTTGGTGGAGCGCAGTTCCGCCGTTCGAACACTGATCTGCCGCTCGAGCTCGACGCGGCCCTGTTCAGCCTCGATCGCCCGGGCGGCGGCGCGCTGCCGGCGGCGCAGCAGGATGCCGGTCAGGGCGGCCAACAGGGCGATGCTGAGGGCCGCGAGCCATCGGGCGCCCGTCACAGCGCGCGAAATGGCCTCGCCCGCGGGGTCCAGAAGGGTCAGCCGCCATCCTATGTCGGGGAGGCCATCCGACGCCACGGCGTAAAGGTCCTGCGGAACGTCGGCCGAGGTCCGGACAATGGCCCGTCCTTCAGCCTCGAACGGCAGCGAAGCCGGGATGATCGCTCCCGCGGTCTGGGTCGCCGCAAAGCGGTTTCGTTGCTCAGCGGACAAGGGCGACACGGTTCGAAACCGCCAGGCGGGCACGGTGGTCACCAACACCACCCCATCGGCGTCCGTGACATAGGTTGGTTCGCCTGAAGCCCGCCATTCCGCTTCCAGGGCGTCGAACTCCACCTTCGCGACGATCACGCCCAGCGCCCGGCCTGCCGGGTCATCCACGCGGCGAGACAGATAAAGGCCGGGCCGGCCGCTGACCGTGCCCAGGGCGAAGAAGGTAGCCTGCCCGTCCCGCATGGCCTCGAAATAGTAGGGGCGAAACCGGTAGTCTGACCCGACGAAGCTGGTCGGAAGTCTCCAGTTGCTGGCGGCCAGGGTCTTGCCGTTGGCATCTAGAGCGTAGATGGCTGCCGCGCGGACCTCTCTGGCGAGAGCCTCGAACTTGAGGTTGAGGCGGGTCGTCGCTTCCGAGGAGGGACGGGCGAGCAGCCGGGCCAGGTCCGGATCCTGCGCCAGGACCATCGGCAGCGAGCGATGCCGTTCCAGTTCGCTGCGGAGAACGGCGGTGTGCAGGGCGCTGGCCGTGGTCGCCTGCCGCCGCGCGGTCGCCATGGCGTCCCGGCGGGCGAAGGCTCCGCTCGCCGCTATGGCGACGACCGCGATGACGAGCCAGATCGCAATGAACAATCGCCACTGGGCCGGATTGGATTCAGGCAGCCGCATGCCCCTAGCATGCGAATTTCCGCACGAATGTCGATTCACGGCGTGCGGAAATCCGCACAAATATGGCCGCCAGTGTAGATCGTGGCAAGGCTTTCACATAAAAATCAATGCCTTGAACGCAGTCCGAAACCGCTTGGCCGCCACTCTTCGGTGGTCCGATAATCGCCCCAATAGCGCCAGTCAGAGCGCAGTCGAGACCGGAGCCCTCCGCAGCTCCACGGGGAGGTCGCGTGATGAATCCAGCAGTCGCCAGCGCAGGCGCGCCCGTCGCCCGCCGCCCATTCTATCGCAGCCTCTACTTCATCGTGCTGGTGGCGATCATCGCAGGCGGGGCGATAGGGCACTTCTGGCCCGACTTCGGCGAGAGCCTCAAACCGCTGGGCGACGCCTTCATCAAGCTGGTGAAGATGATCATCGCCCCGGTGATCTTCCTGACCATCACCACCGGCATCGCCGGCATGCGTGATCTCAAGCAGATCGGCCGGGTCGCCACCAAGGCGTTCGCCTATTTCCTGGTCTTCTCGACCCTGGCGCTGATCATCGGCCTGGTCATCGCCAACGTCGTCCAGCCGGGGCGAGGCCTGAACATCGATCCGGCCTCCCTCGATGCGGGGGCCATCAGCCAGTACGCCGAGGCGGCGCACGAGACGACGATCATCGGCTTCCTGACCGGAATCATTCCCGGCACCCTCATCAGCGCCTTCGTGGACGGCAACATCCTGCAGGTGCTGTTTGTCTCGATCCTGTTCGGGGTCGCCATGGCCATCGTCGGCGACGCCGCCGCCCCGGTGCAGCGCGCCCTCGAAGCGCTCAGCCAGATTGTCTTCAAGCTGGTGGCCATCCTGATGAAGGCGGCGCCGGTCGGGGCGTTCGGAGCGTTCGCCTTCACCATCGGGGCCTATGGGCTCGGCGCGATCGCCAACCTGGCCGCGCTGATCGCCACCTTCTACCTGACCTCGCTGGTCTTCGTGTTCGGCATCCTGGGCGTGGTGGCCTGGGTCAACGGCTTCTCGATCTTCCGGCTGGTGGCCTACCTGAAGGAAGAGCTGTTGCTGGTGCTCGGCACCTCCTCCTCGGAAGCGGCGCTGCCCAGCCTGATGGAAAAGCTAGAGCGTGCCGGCGCGCCGAAGGCGGTGGTCGGGCTGGTGGTGCCGACCGGCTACTCCTTCAATCTGGACGGCACCAACATCTACATGACGATGGCGGCGCTGTTCATCGCCCAGGCCATGAACATCGAACTCAGCCTTCAGGACCAGATCCTGCTGCTGCTGGTCGCGATGCTCAGTTCAAAGGGCGCCGCCGGCATTACCGGCGCCGGATTCATCACCCTGGCCGCGACCCTCGCCGTCGTGCCCAGCGTGCCGGTGGCCGGCATGGCGCTGATCCTCGGCATCGACCGTTTCATGAGCGAATGCCGGGCGCTGACCAATTTCATCGGCAACGCCGTGGCGACCCTGGTGGTCGCCCGGTGGGAAGGACAGCTGGACCGCGAGATGTTGCAGACCGCGCTCGGGTCCGGACCGAAAGCATTGGCCGCACCGCCTGATCCGGCGGCGGGGCCGGGGGACAAGGGCGCCATAACGGCCGATTGAGCGGCCGGGGCGAATAGGGAGGACAAGACCATGAGAGACATCCATCGCACCGCGTTGCTGGGCGGCGTCGCCACGCTGGCCATCCTCGCCTCGGCCGGAATGGCGGCCGCGCAGGCTGCCCCCGACGCGGCGGCCGCGCCCACCGACGTTGAGGAAGTGGTCGTCGTCGGCTCGCAGATCCGCGGCGCCTCGACCACGGCGGCCCTGCCGGTCGTCGTCATCGACCAGGATCAGATCGACGCTGTCGGCCCGGCCTCGGGCGACGACCTCTTCCGCTCCATCCCACAGATGGGCGACGTCCTGTTCGACCCCGCCAACAACCCGCAGACCAGCAACTCCGCCCGCGGCGACGTCAATTCCGTCAACCTCCGCTCTCTGGGCGTCGGAAATACCCTGGTCCTGCTGAACGGCCGGCGCATGGTCCAGCACCCGACCAGCCAGGGCACATCCGACACCGGTACGGTGCCGGTTCTGAGCTACAACTCCAACGCCATCCCGGTTTCGGGACTGGATCGGCTTGAGGTGCTGCTGGACGGGGCCGCGGCCATCTACGGCGCCGACGCGGTGGCCGGGGTGGTCAATACCGTGCTCCGGAGCGATTTCGACGGCATCGAGGTCGACGCGCAGTACAGCGGCGCCGAAGGGACCAGCCTTCGTGAGTTCGAGACCAGCCTCTTCGCCGGCAAGAACTTCGACCGCGGCAATATCTCGCTGTTCGCCAGCTACAGCGACCGCACCGCGCTGAAGGCCGAGGATCAGGACTTCACCCGCAGCGACGACATGAGGCCCTTCTTCGCGAACCAGCCCGGTTTCGAGACGTCCACCGTCCCGGATGGCCGCTCCTCGAACACGCCGTGGGCCCGACTGAGCACCCCCGGCAGCACGTCTGCCCTGCGCCCGCGCATAGGCACCGCCATCCTCGCCACGTCGGCGGGCGCCTTCCGCATCCAGCCCCAAGGCTTCGGCTGCGGGTCGACGGTGGCGGTCAACCTCAACAACGGCCTCTGCCTGGTGCAGGGAGCCGGGTCCTTCAACAGCGACATCCGGGAACTGCGGTACGACACGCGGGACGGAACGACCATCCGGTCGGACCTGCAGCGGACCAACATCTACCTTACCGGACACTATGAACTGACCCCGACGATCACCGCGTTCGGCGAGGTCGGCTTCTACGGGGCCGAGAGCCGCGCCGTGCAGCCGCCGGTCGTCAACCTGAACCGGATCTGGATCCCCGCGAGCAACTACTGGAACCCGTTCGGGCCGGTCAACTTCGCGAACGGGTCGGTCAACCTGAACCGCCTGCCGAACCTGATCAATGTCCCCACCGCGGGGCTTCCCATCCTGCTGACCAGCTACCGCTTCGTGGACGCCGGGTTTCAGGACGTTACCGTGAACAACTACCAGTCACGGTTCCTGGGCGGTCTCCGGGGCGAGTGGCGAGGGTTCGAATGGGAGTCCGCGCTGCTCTACTCCGAGGCCGAGGCCGAGGATATCTCGCCGAACATCAACCGGACCGCGCTTCAGGCCCAGCTCGCCATGTCGACGCCGGAGGCCTACAACCCCTTCAGCGGCGGCTGTATCGCCACGACAAGCCGTGGTGACTGTTCGCCGTCCTCCCGGACCGCGATCGACACCATCACCTTCGACATGAAGCGGTTTTCGCGGACCACTCTGTCGCTGGCCGATTTCAAGATGTCGCGCAGCGACTTGTTCGAGCTGCCCGGCGGCCCGGTCGGCGTCGCCTTCGGGGCGGAGTTCCGGCGCGAAACCCAGTTCGATGATCGGGACGAGAACCTCGACGGGACGATCACCTTCGTCGACTCGGTCAGCGGAGAGACCAGCCTTTCCAACGTCGCGGCCGTCAGCCCCAACCCTGACACCCGCGGCAAGCGCACTGTCACAGGCGCCTTCCTCGAGTTCGCCGTTCCGGTCGTTTCGCCGGAGATGAACGTTCCGCTGGTTCGCAGCCTCGACATGCAGATCGCCGGACGGTTCGAGGACTATTCGGACTTCGGTTCGGTGACCAAGCCGAAGGTCGCCGTGGCCTGGGATCTGTTCGACGGCTTCCGGGTCCGCGGGTCCTACTCCCAGGGGTTCCGGGCGCCCAACCTCGAGCAGGTCAACGCAACCCAGTACGCCCGCCTCGCCAGCGGCACCGACTACTACCGCTGCCAGCCCGCGCTGCTCGCCGGGACCATCACCTCGATGGCGCAATGCACGCAGGGGGCCAGTGTTTCCCTGCTCGTGGCCGGCAATCCCGATCTCAAGCCCGAGGAAAGCACGAACCAGTCCATCGGCCTGGTGTTCGAGCCGCGCTTCCTTCCGGAGTCGTGGGGCGACTTCACCTTCACGGTCGACCGCTGGTCTATCGAACAGGAACAGATCGTCGGTCTGCTGGGCGCCCAGGCGGCCCTGACGCTGGACTACCTGAACCGGGTCCAGACCAGCTCCAATCCGAACGTCGTGCGCGCCGCGCCGGACGCCGATGACGTGACCCTGTTCGCCGGCAGCGGTCTCGCCCCGGTCGGCGACGTGGTCTCGATCAACGACCGGTTCATCAACCTGCTGCCCCAGACCGTCGAAGGGATCGACTTCGGCTTCTCCTGGAGCAAGCGCCGGACGGCCTGGGGAAGCTTCACCTTCCGGGCCAATGCCTCGCAGCTGCTGACCTACTCGCGCGAGCCGGGCGACATCATCGACTCGCTCTACGCCGCCCGTGAGGCCGGCGTCATCGATCCGCTGACCGCCCTGCCGGATTCGAGCCAGCTCATCGCCCAGAACGGTCGACCGGAATGGAAGATCAGCACGACCTTCATCTGGCGCAACGGCCCCTGGCGGATGGGCTTCTCCACCCAGTATGTCAGCGAGATCGAGCAGCCGTCCCTGCTCAGCGCCACCGGCAAGCCCTGGGTGGTCGAGGAGCAACTGGTCGCCAACCTGTATGGCCAGTTCGAGTTCGAGGATGCGGGTCTCGCCTCGGGAACCGCGCTGCGGATTGGCGTCCGGGACCTGACCGACGAAGGCCCTCCGCTGGCGGACGGCGGCTATCTGGGGTCCATCCATCGTCCCTACGGCCGGTCGTGGTACGTCAACATCTCCAAGTCCTTCTGACCCCTGGCGGCGCGGGCCCGATACGCCCGCGCCGCCTCGCCTGCCGATGAGTTCGCCATGATGCGCCTGGTGCTGTTGCTGTCGGCCCTGCTTCTGGCCCCCTCGCCCGGCCTGGCGGGGGGAGGGGAGGCGGCGCCCGCGTCGATCCCTTGCCCGGCGTCGGTCGGGAAAGGCGTCCGCTGCGTCTCGGGTCAGGACGCCAACGGCGCCTGGTACATCGCGGCCATCCCGCCGAACTGGAACCGTCGCCTCATCGTCCACGCCCATGGCGGTCCCCGAACGGGGGCGCCGGAGGCCTCCGATCCGCTCGAGGACCTCGACAGGTACTCGGTCATGATCCGTCACGGGTACGCCTGGATCGGATCGACCTACCGCCGCGGCGGCTATGGCGTCCGGATGGCGGCCGAGGACACCGACAACAGTCGCCGGATCTTCTGGTTGCTTTATGGCCGTCCGGAACGCACCCTGCTTCACGGCCAGTCCTGGGGAGGCAATGTCGCCGCCAAGGCCGCCGAGCTCTACATCGGTGACGCCGGGCGCGGCTGGAACTACGACGGCGTCTTTATCACCAACGGCATCGTCTCCGGCGGTACGCGCGCCTACGGGTTCCGCGCCGACCTGCGCGCGGTCTACCAGTTCTACTGCGCCAACCACCCCGCGCCGGACGAGCCGGCCTATCCGGTGTGGCAGGGCCTGCCGCTCGACAGCAAGATGACCCGGGCTGACCTGCGCCGGCGGATTGAAACCTGCACCGGGGTGAACCTTTCCCCGCAGCGCCGGACCCCGGAGCAGGCCTCCCGGCTACGGGACATCCTTGCGGTGACCGGCGTCGCCGAAGCCCAGCTGGTCAGCCACATGAGCTGGGCCACCTTCCTGTTCCAGGATCTGGTGCAGCTTCGGCTGGAAGGCAGAAATCCCTTCGACAACAGCGCCACCGTCTACAGCGGGTCGGGCGACGACGTGGCGTTGAACGCCGGCGTGGAACGGTTCAAGGCAGATCCCGAAGCGGTCGCCATGCTGGCTCATGACGCCGACCTGACGGGTCTTATCAGCCGGCCGGTCCTGACCCTCCATGCCCTGCATGATCCAACGGTGAGTTTCAGCCTCGAGGCTCTCTATGCTCGCACGGTCGCCGATGCGGGGCGGTCGGCCATGCTGGTCCAGGCCGCCACCGATGAGGACGATCACAGCAAGCTGTCCGACGCCGGCTACATGACCGCGCTGGACGCCCTCGAGGGCTGGATCGACCGTGGCGTCGCGCCGGCGCCATCCGCCTTCCAGGCGCGTTGCAAGGCTTTGTGGGCGAGCCTCGGCCCGTGCCTGTTCGTCACGCCCTGACCAGGGACAGTTGAGACGACAGGGTCGAGGTGAAGACGGAGCCCCGCCTGAACGCCCCTACCACAGGTCAGTCGATACCCCCTCATCCCGGGCGCCCCGATTTGGGTAGAATTCTGTAAACGCTGTTTGGCGAATCGATTTGTATCGATGCGCAGGGGTCCGTGAAATGCGCCCGTTCCGGGGGGGGAAGCCATGAACGTTCGACAGCCTTGTCGACAACGCTGGCGGTTGCGCGGCGGGAAGCCAGGCCGGTGGAGATCTGTGCTTATGGCCGTGGCGCTGGTCTCCGCCGCGGCGACGCCGGTCGTCGCGATGGCGGCGGGGGGCGCCGATGACGGCGCGCCCCGCGACCCGCTGGCCCCCTTCAACAGGGCGTTGTTCGGGTTCAATGCGAAGGTGCTGGATCCGTTCATCGTCCGCCCGCTGGTGCGGGGCTATCGGGCGGTGACGCCGGCGGTCCTGCGCCAGGGCCTTCGCAACGCCGTTGGCAACCTTCGCGAGCCGGCCACGACGGCCAACGCCCTTCTGCAGGGCCGCCCGACCGTGGCCGCGAAGGCGACCGGACGCTTCCTGATCAACTCGACGGTCGGTGTGGTCGGCCTGTTCGACGTCGCCGGCAAGGGCGGCATCACCCGGGAGCCGGCTGACTTCGGCCAGACGCTCGGCCGTTGGGGTGTCGGCGAGGGACCCTACATCTATGTGCCGGTGATCGGTCCAACCACCTTGCGCGATGGCGTCGGCGGCCTTGTCGGCACCATCGCCGACCCCGTGAGCCAGGCGACCGGCGGCCTCGACACCGATTTCGCCATGGCCCGCTCCGTCATTCGCGGGGTCGAGGCTCGCTCCGAGGCGGATGCTCTGCTGACATCGGTGATGACCGACTCCACCGATCCATACGCCACCGTACGCGGCGCCTATCTGCAGAGCCGCGCCGCCGCCGTCGCCACCGCTCGCGGTGAAGCCGCGGATCTGCCGGATTTCGAAGAGACCCTCCCGGAAGAGCTGAACTGACATGCTGTTCGACGTCATCAATCGCCGCAGGCTGATCGCCGGTCTGATGGTCGGCGCGGCCGGGGCGACCGCGGCGCCGGACCTGGCCCACGCCGCGCGCAGCGCCGAGGCCGAGGCGTTCGTGGCCTCGGAGGGACAGAAGGTTCTCGCTCTGCTCGGGGATCGAAGCCTGTCGGAGGCGGCGCGTCAGAGCCGTCTTGCGGCGAGCATGGACGCGCTGGCTGACTTCAACCGGATCTCGACCTTCGTGCTCGGGCGCCACGCCAGAGCCCTCACGCCGGCGCAGCGCCAGCGCTTCAACCAGGCCTTTCGCGCCCATGTGCAGCGGGTATTCCTCAAGCAGCTGGCCGCCTACCGGGGCGGACAGTTGCGCGTGACCGGCAGCGCAGCCCGGTCGCCGACGGACGCGGTGGTCAACAGCCTGGTGCGGGTCGGGTCGGGCGACGAGGCGGTGAGCTGGCGCGTGCTCGGGGCGTCGGGCGCGCTCAGGGTCGCCGACGTCCAGGCCAGGGGCGTCTGGCTGGCGATCACGCTGCAGCAGGACTTCGTCTCGACCATCGACAACGCGCGCGGCGACGTCGAGGTGCTGATCCGCAGGCTCGAGAGCGGCGGCAAGGGATAGGAGGGCGACGCGATGCGCGACAACTGGATTGAGGCGCTGGTCGGCGCCATCGTGCTGATCGCGGCGGGTGTGTTCCTGACCTATCTTCTGGTCGCCGGTGATGCGCGACCGGCGCCGGACGGTTACAGCGTGACCGCGCGCTTCGGTCAGGTCGGCGGCCTTCGCGAAGGCGACGACGTCCGGGTCGCGGGGGTCAAGGGTGGTCGGGTCGAGCGCATCGCCCTGCAACCTGACACCTACCTGGCGGTGACCTATCTCGAGATCGCGCCGCAGGCCCGCCTGCCGCGGGACTCCACGGCGCGCGTCACCAGCGACGGTCTGCTCGGCGGCACGCATGTGGCGATCGAACCGGGCGCCGACACGGCGATGCTGAAGGCCGGCGGCGAAATCGAGAACACCCAGGGCGCGGTCGATCTGTTTGGTCTGATCGGTCAGTTCATCAACAGGCCCGCGACGGCGGGCGAGCCGGCGACCTGAAGCGGCCGATGCAGCAGGTCGCCCTCGCCCCGTTCACCGTCGTCGGACGTCTCGTCATCGGGGTTTGCACGGTCATCGGGGCGCTGAGCCTGTTCACCGGGCGGACGTTGTTCGCCTGTTTCACGCCGCGCTGGCATGGCGGACAGATCGCGCGACAGGTCGTGTCGATCGGATTCCTGTCCCTGCCGGTCGTCGGCCTGACGGCAGTGTTCACCGGCGCGGCCCTGGCCCTCAACATCTATACTGGCGGAGGCCGCTTCAACGCCGAGCAGATCGTGCCGCAGATCGTGGCCCTGGGCATCACCAGAGAGCTGGCGCCGGTGCTGGTGGCGCTGATGCTGTCTGGCCGGGTCGCCACGACCATCGCGGCCGAGATCGGCGCCATGCGCGCCACCGAACAGATCGACGCGATGCGGACGCTGTCCACCGATCCGTTCCGCTTTCTGGTGGCGCCGCGAGTCCTCGCCGGGGTGGCGACCCTGCCCGTGCTGACCGGCGTGGCGGACATCCTTGGCATCGGCGGCGGCTGGCTGGTGTCGACCCTGTCGCTGGGCTTCAACCCGGAGGCCTATGCGCGCTCGACCGTGGCCTTCCTCGAGGCCTGGGACATTCAGTCCGGCCTGATCAAGGCGGCGGCGTTCGGGTTCATCGTAACGGCGATGGGTGCATTTCACGGCTATCGGGCGACCGGCGGCGCGCGCGGGGTCGGTCATGCGGCAACGCAGGCCATGGTCTGGTCGGGCGTGTTGATCTTCGCCACCGATTACCTGATGACCAGCTGGTTCACCCAGACATGACCCCCACGGCGCCCGAACTGGAATGGCGTGGCATCCGCAAGGTCCTCGGCGGCCGGACGGTGCTGGACGGCCTGGACCTGTCGCTCGCCGCGGGACGGTCGCTCGTGATCCTGGGCGGGTCCGGTCAGGGGAAGTCGGTGGCGCTGAAGCTGGCGCTCGGCCTGATGCGGCCCGACGCCGGAACCGTGCTGTTCCGGGGGCGATCGCTTCCCGGCCTGTTCAACCGAGGACAGTCCGACCTCTATCGCCAGTCCGGCGTGCTGTTTCAGGGTTCGGCGCTCTTCGACAGCCTGAGGATCTGGGAAGTCGTATCCTTCCGCCTGCTGCACGCAGACAACCGACCCAGGGCCCGCGCGCGCGAAGCGGCGATCGAGGCCCTGGCGCAGGTCCAGCTTGGGTCCGAGGTGGCCGACCTGTTTCCGTCCGAACTGTCCGGAGGCATGCAGAAGCGGGTCGGATTGGCGCGGGCGATTATCGGCGCGCCCAGGATCCTGTTCTTCGACGAGCCAACCACCGGTCTCGATCCGGTGACCGCGGCGAGCATCAGCCGCCTGATCGCCGATCAGGTCACGCGGCTCGGCTGCACGGCCGTCACCATCACCCACGACCTTGTCTCGGCGCGGGCGATCGCTGACGACATCGCCCTGCTCGACGGGGGGCGCATCGCCTGGCAGGGCGGTCGCGCCGACCTCGACACGACGACCGACCATCGTGTGCGCTCCATGATCGAGGCGGGCCTGCCGACCCGCTGACCGTTCGACGGGGTGGCTGCCAGAGGCGCATCGTCGGTTTGCTCGACCGTTGCGAACCGGAGAAAGGGCGCGCCGGCTTTCGTTCCGAGATGACCGGAGCCGTCCATCAGGGCTCTGTCCACCGCCTTGAAGGCGTGGCCGGCCCGCCCGGCTCAGCTCAGCTCAGCTCAGCTCAGCTCAGCTCAGGAGCACCCCGTCGGCCAGCGCAGCGATATGGCGGGAGATCAGGACCTGGTGGTCGGCCCAGGGGAAGCCGGGCCGGGCGATCAGCAGGGAGACCAGGCCATGCAGACCGGCCCAGAGGGACTGGCTGAGCAACACGGCCTCGCCGGGCCGGGTCATGCCTGCTGCGACGAAGCGGGCGACCTGGCCGTGGAAGCACTCGAAGGACTCCACCCCCGCCGCGATGATGCGGGCCTTGGTCTCCTCGGGCTCCGAGCCGCCCTTTTCGAGCATGAAGGCGACCCGATAGGCGTCGGGCTGCTGCAGCCCGAAGTCGATGTAGACTTGGCACATTCTCATGAAGCTGGCGCGGGTGGGCAGCTGGTGGTCGGCGGCGGCCAGCATTCGGGTCCGCAAATCATGGAAGGCCTGCTCGCACAGGACCGCGGTTATCTCGTCGCGGGTGCGGAAGTAGGCATAGAGCGCGGGCTGGGAGATGCCGGTCGCCGCCGCGATATCGCGGGTCGATACCGCCAGGATGCCGCGCTGGGCGAACAGCATCAGGGCCGCGTCCAGGATTTCCTGACGCCGCTCGGCGCCATGGCCCTTGGCCTTGCGCGCGGACCGCACTGTCATCCCCATGACCTGTGTTTAGCCCAGTGCGGCGCTTGACAAAAGCTTCCATTTGATCGGTGATCACTTATCACTGATCAACGATGCTGGGGACAGGCGTGATACCGTTGCGGAGGACTTGGCCAGCCCTGGTCGCCGGACCTGTGGCCGCGCTTCTGGCGAGTTGCGGGTCCGCCAAGGCGCCGCCAGCGGAACCCGTCATAGCCGTCGTCGAAACAGCGGCGATGGCGACGGCGGCCGATCGAGGGTTGCTCCTCTCCGGGACCCTGGCGCGGCGACGGGAGATGACCCTGTCGTTCCGGATCTCAGGGGTGATCACCGACCTGGCGGTCGACGCGGGCGATACGGTCGCCGCCGGCCAGTCGCTTGCGCGCATTGACCCGACCGGCGTCGAGGCCCGGCGGACCCAGGTCGAGGCCGACCTCGAGCGGGTCCGTCGCGACCTTCGCCGGGACGAAACCCTGTTCTCACAGGGCTATGTCAGCCAGCAGCGCATCGATGATCGCCGCAGCGCCCTGAAGTCAGCCCAGGCCGCCTATGACTCCGCTGTCTTCGACCGCCGATGGGCCAGCCTGTCGGCGCCGGCCGGCGGCGTGGTCCTGGAGCGAATGGCCCAGCGGGGCGAAGTCGTGCAGCCCGGCCAGGCGGTGCTCCGCATCGCCGACCTGGCCAGCCCGCTCGTCCTGCGCGTGCCCGTGGCCGACCGCGACCTCGTTCGTATCGCCGATGGCCAACCCGTGGAGATCACCGTCGACGGGTTGCCCGGCGAGACCCTGATCGGCCGGGTGGTGAAGATCGGCCAGGCCGCTTCTCCCCGCACGGGCGCCGTAGTCGTCGAGGTCGAGGCGCCCTCGCGTCCCAACATGCGCAGCGGACTGACGGCCAAGGCCAGGTTCGGACCGCTGCCCGGCGGCGCCGCCCCGGCCGGACCGGCAGCGGTGCTCAGCGTGCCGGCCGAGGCGATCCTTGAAGCGCAGGGGGACCAGGCGTTCGTCTTCCGCCTGCAGGGTGACCGCGTCCGCCGCGTCGCCGTACGCTTCCATGGCTTCGACGGCGACTTCGCCCGGGTCGAAGGTCTGGCGCCCACTGACCGGGTGGTCACCGCCGGCGCAGGCTTCGTGTCCGACGGGGAGCGCGTGCGCACCGCCGACACCGCGGCGATGGCGGGCGCGGTCCGATGAGCTTCGATCCGGCCGGCTTCGCGGTCCGCCGCTGGCAGTTCACCCTGGTCGCCTTCGCCCTGCTGGCGGCGCTCGGCGTGAACGCCTTCCTGTCGACGCCCCGCTCCGAAGATCCGCACTTTCCCCTGCCCATCGTCATCGTCCAGGCCGTGCTGCCCGGCGCCGAGCCGGCGGAGATGGAACGGCTGGTCGCCGATCCGATCGAGGAGGCCATCGACGGCCTGGACTCGGTCACATCGATCGAGTCGACCAGCCAGGACGGCGCCGCCGTGATCGTCACCGAGTTCGGCTGGGACACAGACCCCGAGCGCAAGTACGACGAGGTCGTCCGGGAGGTGAACGCCCTGCGCGGGAGCCTGCCTGACGGTCTGGCCCGGCTGGAGGTTCGCCGGGCCCGCACCACCGAGGTGGCCATCGTCCAGGTTGCCCTGGTCAGCGAAACCCTGCCCATGCGCCGTCTCGAGAAGGCGGCCGACCGTCTGCGGGAGCGGCTGGCCCGGGTGCCCGGCGTGCGACAGGCCCGCTACTGGGGCGTTCCGCCGTCGGAGGTCAGGGTCTCTCTGGATCTGGCGCGGCTGGCGGCCCTGCGACTTCCCGCCACCGCGGTCACCGACGCCTTGCGCGCCCAGGGCGCCGAGGCGCCGGTCGGCGCGGTGCAGGCCGGGGACCGTCGCTTCAACGTCAAGACCGGCGGCGCCTTCAACAGCCTGCAGGCGGTGGCCGACACCACGGTCAGCAGCCAGGATGGACAGGTGCTGCGGGTGCGGGACGTGGCCGAGGTGGCTTGGGCCCAGGACGAGCCGACCCACCTGGCGCGATTCAACGGCAAGCGGGCGGTGTTTGTCACGGTCACCCAGAAGGACGGCGAGGATATCGGCCGGATCACCGCGGCGTTGCGCGCCGCCCTTGATGAAGAAGAGCGGATCTTGCCGGCCGGGGTGCGGCTGGAGCGCGCCTTCTTCCAGTCGGAAAATGTCGATCACCGCCTCGGGAAGCTCTTCCGCGATTTCGGCATCGCGCTGGGCCTGGTGCTGATCACCCTGCTGCCGCTGGGCCTGCGCGCCGGGCTGGTGGTGATGATGTCGATTCCCCTCTCGCTGCTGATCGGGCTGTCGCTGCTGCAGGCGTTCGGCTTCACCCTGAACCAGCTGTCGATCGCCGGCTTCGTGCTGTCCCTTGGGCTGCTGGTTGATGACAGCATCGTGGTGGTCGAGAACATCGCCCGCCGTATGCGCGAAGGGGAGGATCGGGTCAGCGCCGCCGTGAACGGGGCCCGGCAGATCAGTCTGCCGGTCCTTGGCTGCACGGCCGCCCTGATGCTGGCCTTCCTGCCGCTGATGGCCCTGCCCGGCGGCGCCGGCGCCTACGTTCGCTCACTGCCGGTGACCGTGCTGGTCACGGTCGCGGCTTCGCTGGTCGTGGCCCTGACGATCATTCCGTTCCTGGCCAGCCGGGTTCTGTCGCGCCACGAGGACCCCGAGGGCAACGCCCTTCTGCGGGCGGTCAACGGCGGCATCCAGCGGTTCTACGCGCCTGTTCTGCATTGGGGGCTCGCCCGGCCGATCCTCACCACCGTGCTTATCCTGGCGCTCTGCCTGACGGCAATTCCGATGCTGAGGGCCATCGGATCCAGTCTGTTTCCCCCCGCGGAGACGCCGCAGTTCCTGGTCAGGATCGAGCTGCCCGAGGGCGCGGCCATCGCCCGCACCGACCAGGCCCTGCGTTTCGTCGACAGGACCCTTGCCCGGCAGCCGGATGTCGCCTGGCGCGCCGCCAACCTCGGCCGTGGCAATCCGCAGATCTTCTACAATCAGCAGCAGCGCGAGCACAGCAACAGCTTCGCCGAAGTCTACGCGGGGCTGAAAGCCTGGCATCCCGGCCGCAGCGAAAAGGTCATTGAAGAGCTGCGCGAAGCGTTCGCGCGCTATCCGGGCGCCCGGATCACGGTGGTTCTGTTCGAGAATGGACCGCCGGTCGAGGCGCCGATCGCCGTGCGGCTGACCGGCGAGGACCTTGGCGTGCTGAAGGCCGCCGCGGCGCGGGTCGAGACGGCGCTGAAGGCCACGCCCGGGGCCCGGGACATCAACAATCCCCTGCGGGTTGACCGCACCGACCTCGACCTTGGTCTCGACGAGGCCAAGGCCGCCGCCCTGGGGGTCGCCCCAGGCGTGGCCCGTCGCACCGTGCGCCTTGCGCTGTCGGGCGAGGCGGCGGCGCGCTTCCGCGACGATGACGGCGATGACTATGCCGTCCGGGTGCGTCTGCCCATGCGCAGCCTCGCCGGCGGAGACCGGAACGACCTGGCGGCCCTGGGCTCCATCTACGTCCCCACCGCCGACGGCGGGACGACGCCGCTATCGACTCTGGCCGATCCGCGACCGACGGTGAGCCCGGCCCGCATCGACCGGTTTGACCGGGAGCGCACGGTGACGGTGACAGCCTATGTCGCATCCGGCGCACTGACCTCCGCCGTGACCGACGCCGCCCGGGAGCGACTTGACGATCTGGAGCTGCCGCCCGGCTATCGGCTTTCCTTCGGGGGCCAGGCCGAGGCCCAGTCCGAGAGCTTCGCCGGCTTGGGAGCGGCCATCATGATCGCCATCTTCGGCATCCTGGCGGTGCTGGTGCTGGAGTTCGGTCGGTTCAAGAGCGCGCTGGTCGTGGCCGGCATCATCCCGCTGGGCCTGTTCGGCGCGGTCGCGGCCCTGGCGGTCACCGGCAATTCCCTGTCGTTCACGGCGGTCATCGGCATCATCGCCCTGATCGGCATCGAGATCAAAAACTCGATCCTGCTGGTCGACTTCACCGAGCAGCTTCGCCGTCAAGGCATGCCGTTGCGCGAAGCCATCGAACGTGCGGGCGAGGTGCGCTTCCTGCCGGTTCTGCTGACCAGCGTGACGGCGATCGGCGGGTTGATCCCCCTGGCGCTCGAACGCTCCGGCCTCTACTCCCCGCTGGCCATCGCCATCATCGGCGGGCTCATCTCCTCGACCCTGCTCAGCCGCATCGCCACACCGGTGCTCTACTGGCTCACCGCGCGGGGCGAGGCCTGGAACGACGTCCAACCTGCTGGAGACGGCCCGGTGACCGCGTAGGCGCGCGCTTCGGGACTCAGCGAGGTGCGGGGCAGAACGCCCGAGCGCAGGCTATGGAAGACGACTGTCCCAGGCCGAAGACCAAGCGCGGTCGCCTGGTTCCGCGTCGTCCAGCCGTGACGAAGCCAGCCCCGATAAACCGGGTCTGACAACACCTACTCGTGCAGGGCTCCGGCGTCGTTTCGCAAGGACCTCAGTCGTGAGTATCGGGCGGCGTCCTGACGCACCTCCTGACGGATCCATCGGACGAACGCCTGAACGGCCTCGTTGGTCCGGTCCTGCCGTCTATGGACCAGGAAGTATGTTCCCGCGCTCACGGTGGTCGACGCAAACGGGACGACCAGCCTGTCCATCTGCGGCGCGTCCCGGACCACCGGGTCAAGGCCCAGGGCGACGCCGCGGCCGTGCGCCGCAAGATCCAGGGCGGCCGGCAAGGTATCGACCGATACGCTGGACCGTGCCTCAAGTCCCTTGAGGCCCTGGGCCGCGAACCATTCCGCCCAGCCCTCCGGTCGCGCGGCAATGTGGATCAATGTCGCCCGTTCGAGATCTCCCGGCGCTTTCAGCTCGGCGGCCAGCATTGGCGAGCAAAGGGGTATCGCGCGCAGATCCATCAATTTGTAGGCGGTGAGTCCAGGCGTGGGATGGCCGACGTTTCGAATGGCCACGTCGACAGCGTCACGGTCGAAATCCACGACCCGGTGGCTGGTATCAATCTCGATGGAAGCCGCCGGATAGCGGGCCTCGAAGCGGGCAAGCCGCGGGATCAGGAAGACCGACGTAAAGAGGGGCAGCGCGCTCAGGCGAATGGTCAGGGGCCCGGCGTCGCTGCGCGCTTCGTCGAGCGCGGCGTTCAGATCCCTGAAGGCCGCGTTGAGCCGGTCCGACAGGCGTTGCCCGGCCTCGGTCAGTCGGACCTGCCGGACCGACCGGACGAACAAGGGGGCCTGCAGCCAGTCCTCCATGGCCCGGACATGGTGGCTGACCGCCGAGGCGGTGACGTGGAGTTCGTTCGCCGCGTCCCTGATGCTCTGAAGTCGCCCCGCTGCTGCGAAGGCGCGGAGCGTCGCCAGCGGCGGAGGAGGTTTTGCGCTCATGGCGAGACGTTAGGCAAATCGCGTGTCGCCGCAAAGGGCGGCAAGGCTCAACGCATGGCCCCAGCGCTACTCACAGCGGAAAACCACCTTGGGCCCCGGATCGGTCATCGCTTCGATCGCCTCGCCGAAGGGGACAATCCGGTGGGTCACCCGATCAGGATGGAAGGTCGCGCAGGCGATGCAGGCCAGGGCATGCGGAAAGGTCGGGCGCGACTGAACGCGACCTGTGTGGAAGGTCAGACCCTTGTAGTAGGCGCGGGTCAGAGGCACGGGCGTAGCCTTGTCGAGGTGAATGGCCACGCTGGTCAGATGTCCATTCGCCGCGCAGGACTGGACCGCGAACCCAAGCGCGGCGGCGTTGCCTGCCGCCTCGACGACGATGTCGAACTGTTCCTCCGCCCCGCGACCGGCCGAAAGGGCCAGATCTTCCACCTCCGCGCCCATGGATGCCGCGCACGCGCGACGCTCGGGATTGTCATCCAGGTAGAGCACGCGTCCGGCCCCGAGCGCGACGGCGGCGCCGGCCGCATAGAGACCTACGCTTTGCGCCAGGCCGCCCACCACGAGCACGCTGGCCCCGGGGCGGTCCGCCAGCGGGGGGGCTACGGCGCGCCAGCCGTCGGCGATGTTGTCTGAAAGACTTGCGGCCGTGACCGGCTCGACGCCCGGCGGCAATGGAACAAGCATATGGTCCGCGAACGGCACGCGCATCAGATCCGACAGCGCACCGCCGAATTCCGTTCCTGATGTAGGCTTCAGGCCAAAAGCGGCGCCGAACGGATAGGCCTCGCAGCTGTTGGTCCAGCCTCGCCGGCAAGCCCCGCAGCGGCCGCAGGAGAGCTGGAACGGAACGACCACCCGATCACCCGGGGCGACCCCGGCCTTCGGCCCGGCTTCAACCACTTCCGCCACGGTCTCGTGCCCGAAGGCGAAGGGACCAGGATAGTTGACGACCCCGACGGCGATATAGAGGTCAAGATCGCATCGGGCCACGGCCAGCGGCCTGACGATGGCGTCCGTATCCGCCTGCAGGCGGGGCGCGTCGACATCCCACCACTCCAGATTTCCGGGCTTGATGAATGTCAGCTGGCGCATCGCGGGATCCTCGTTGGGACGACCACTTAGCCGGACCCTCGAGCGACGGTTGACTGAATCCAACCGTCGATAACTGAGTGAAACTAAGCCATGGGGTGGCGCCCGGATGCGGCTGGCCACCTCCGCGACAGATTAGGTCAGGTCAGCTATCGCCATCCGATCTTCGTTGTTGGCCGATGGGACGGCGTGGGAACCCGGTCAGGCCGAACGACCTGTTCCGAGCCAGACCGGAGTTTCAATCGTGTTCCAGAAATTCGTCAGGAAGTTTCTGCTTCCAGCCGTCGGGGTTTCCTTGCTGACGGCGGCCTGCGCGCAGGCCGGGCCGCCCGCCGCTCCGCCGGAGCTCTCCACGGGCCGCAATCTCTACGCCATTGTCACGGAACGCGATCTGCCTGGCTTCGCGCCGCGCGCGGTCGTGGTCGGTCGCTTCAAGGCCGTCGTCCCTGAATACGAGGCCGTGCCGGGGCTGCGGACGAAATACTTCTTCATCTCCGACCGGAAGACCTACGGCGGCGTCTATCTGTTCACGGACAGGGCCTCGGCGGACGCCTATCTGGAGAGCCCGTTGCTGGCGGCCATCAGCGCCAAGGCGACTGGCCAGCGGACTCTGACCCGCTTCGAGATCCCGCTGGCGATTGACGGGCCGGCTGCCGGAAACCCGGACCTTGCGAAGGGGAAGGCTGTGGTTCGCATCGTGCGGATTACGCCGCCGGCCGGCGCCCCCAGGGAGGCCATCCTGGCCGGCTTCGAACAGGCCGCCCCCGCCTACAGCAAGGCGCCCGGCCTTGTTCACAAGTGGTTCTCGATCGGCGAGGACGGACGGTTCGGCGGCATCTACCTGTTCGCGAACAAGGCCGCGGCCGACGCCTGGTTCAGCCCCGCCTGGCACAGTCGTGTGAAGGAGACCTATGGCGTCGATGGCGAGGTGGTCGCCCTTGACGCTCCCGTCGTGATCGAGAAATGACCCAGGGCCTGGACGCTGCAGGGGCCCGGGAAGGCTGTCGTCCCGGGACCTTGGGCGAGGCGATAGCCACCGATCTCCCCGCGTTCCTCCCGGACGGTTTCCCCTGCACCAGGTGGATTCGCCTTCAGGGCCGCTTTCCGGCCTAGATCATCGCCATTGCGAGCTGTCCGGAACCCGCCACCGCGCGCTTCAGGCCCGGAGAATTGAACTGGAAGCTCACACGGCCTTGTCGGTTCACGGCGATGAGGCCGCCGTCCCCGCCCAGTTCGCCGATCCGGGCGATCGCGCCCTGACAGGCCTGGTCCAGGGATTGGCCGCCGTAGCGAAGGCGGGCGGCGACATCGTAGGCCGTCGCGCCCAGGATGAAGTACTCGCCGACGCCGGTGCAGGACACGGCGACCTCGCCATCAGCCCAAACGCCCGCGCCGGGCAGCGGTGTGTCGCCAACCCGTCCGGGTCGCTTGCCGAAGACCCCGCCCGTGGAGGTCGCCGCGGCCAGGGCGCCCTGCCGATCAAGGGCCACAGCACCCACCGTGCCGTGCGCCAGGGCGGCAGCCTCGGCGTCGATATCTTCCTGGGTCAGGCCGACGGGCGTGCGATAGAAGCTCGCCGGATCCCCGATCAGCGGCAGACTTCGCTCACGGGCGAACAGACCGGCCCCCTCTCCAGCCAGCAAAACGTGCGGCGTAGCCTCGAGCACCTGACGTGCCGCGCCCACTGGGCTGGCGATGCCCTGCAGGGCGCAGACCGCGCCGGCTCGGTGGCGGGCGCCGTCCATGATCGAGGCGTCCATTTCGACCACGCCCGCGGCGTTGGGGGCCGAGCCACGCCCGGCGACGAAGAGGCCGCTGTCCTCCATTTCCGCCACGGCGATCTCCACCGCGTCGATCGCGGCCAGCCCGACCGCGAGTTCAGATGACATGCGCGCGGCGAGATCGCGAAGGTGGTCGAGCGCGCGACCATAGTCCCGCCCGGGGATCACGCCCGCTCCGCCATGCAGAGCGATTACATAGGGCACATCGGTCATGGTCGGCCTTGCGGTTCTTTGGATCGGACGTGCGACGTGATCGAAACCCGCACGTCGATGAGTGTAACACCCGATCGGCCCGGCGCTTCCGGCCTGATGAAGACTTTGGTGCTTTCGGTTCGCGCGAAACTGAAGTCGACAAACCCCTGTTCGCCGATCCTGACGGTCTCCCGGTGAGCGGCGCCCGATGGCAGCACGAGGAGCCGTTTCGCCAGGATCGACTCCTGCCGGGATCCCCTGGACGGCGGCGTCGTGGTGAGGGATTTCTCTGAAGACGGCGCCACACGCAGCGACACAAGGTCGATCGCGTCGCCGTCGGAAAGCATGGTCAGCGTCCCGCTTCTCAGGGCGAAAGGCTCATGCAGCAGCGGCTCCGTCTCCCGGGCGTCCAGCACGGTCACCGCGCCGGCGCCGACCACGCGGGCCGTCCGTCCGTCCGGGTCGACCACCAGGGCGGTGTTCTCGTCGATCCCGAAACCCAGCCGTTCGGAGGGGGTGAGGGCGCCCAGCGCTCGCGCCAGACGTCCAAGGCGCTGGCGGCGGTCGAAATGCTGGTCGACGAGCCCGAACGAGAAGAAGCCCAGGCCCTCGCCCATGGAGAGCGGCTCGCCCAGCGGCCCCGCCGGCCCGTCCAGGGGCAACAGGACGGCGGCGGGACTATCGCCGGCGACGATCATCGGTCGGCTCATCATGGCCGCGCCCGCGCTGGTGCCGCCAATGGCCGCGCCGACGCTCCATCGCGCGCGAAGCCGCGCCAGGAAAGGGGTGTCGCCGCCGTCCCGGGTCTTCAGGGTCGCGGTGATCCGGGACTGGTCGCCGCCGACGAACCACACCCCGTCGGCCGCGCCGAGCTTGGCGACCTCGCTGGTCGCATAGGCCCCGTCGCGCCATTGGGACTCGTCGACCGCCCCCGTCTCCGGATCATCGACCATCGCGATCTCGGCGACGGTGATCGCCTCGCGCGGCACGCCCCGGCGGACGAGGTGACCGAACATGGCCTCCGCGGATCCGCCTGGCTCGGCGGAGCCCGCCGGCACGATCACGAAGCGGGGCGCGCGAGGATCAGGGGCGTGACGCGCCGCCTCGGCGATAAAGGCGCCGTACAGAGCGTCGTTGGCCGGATCGACCGCGCCGCCGGCGATCACCAGACGCCCGGTCTCCGCCACGGCCGGCCCCGCCGCCAGCGCGGCGAGACCAAGTCCGATCAGGAGCCGCTTCATTGGTAGCCCAGCCCCTGCGCGAGAAGGACGAAGGCCGCCGCCAGCAGCAGGAAGCCCGCGAGCGGACGCCAGACGAAGGTGAGCCAGGTGGAGAAGCCGAGCCGCCCCGCCGCCAGACATCCCATCAGGGAGGCCGAGGTGGGCGCGATGATATTGGTCAGCCCGTCCCCCAGCTGGAACGCCAGCACCGCCGTCTGCCGCGACACGCCCGACAGGTCCGCCAGCGGAGCCATCAGAGGCATGGTCAGGGCGGCCTGGCCCGAGCCCGAGACGATCACAAGGTTGATCGAGCTCTGAAAGCCCAGCATGCCCAGGGCCGTCGCCCAGTCGGGCAGCAGAGCCGTCAGTCCGCCCATCGCGTGCAGCAGGCTGTTGAGCAGGCTCCAGTGATCGGGCTTGTCGCCGCCGATCATCAGCAGCACGCCCTTGGCGATGCCGACCACCAGAGCGGCCGGCGCCAGCTGGGCGGCGCCCTCGCTGAACGCCCGCACCAGATCATTCGCGCCGGCCTGGCCCAGCTTCAGAACATAGGCGACGAGGCCCACGGCCAGACCCATCGCGAAGAACTGGGCCGCGATCTCCGCCAGATAGTAGCCCTTGGCGATGACGCCCCAGGCGACCCAGAAAACCGTGGCCAGAAGCAGGGTCAACACCACAAGGTCGCCGGCCCGGAAAGCCCCGGTGTCGCCGGCCGACACGGTGTCTCGCCAGCGCGCATCGGACTGGAAGGCGATGGAGCGTGTCGGATCGCGCCGCACACGCCGGGCGTACCAGCCCAGATAGGCCACTCCAACCAAGGTGAAAACCACCCACATGAAGAGCCGCAGACCCATCCCGGACAGCGTGGGCAAACCCGAGATGCTTTGCGCGATCACAAGGCCGAACGGGTTCATCCAGGAGGTGGCGAATCCAATCTGGGTCGCCACGTAGCAGGTCAGCATGCCGGTAATGGAGTCATAGCCGCTGCGCACCAGGATCGGCGTCAGGATCAGGCTGATGGCGATCGCCTCCTCGCTCATGCCGAAGACGGCGCCCGCCAGGGAGAAGGCGACGAACAGGCCCATCACGATGAGGTCGCCGCGCGCGGTCCCCAGCTTTTCGGGCGGACCGATCAGGGCGGTGAGCACCCGGTCGATCGAGCCGGTGCGCATCAGGACGCCGAACACGCCGCCGATCACGAGGATGAAGGCCATCAGCCCGACCGTGGTGGAGGCCCTGTCGCCGGCGACCAGTCCCTCGAACGGCACGTTCAGCAGGCCCACCGCCCCGTCCTGGCCAAACAGCGGTGCGCGCAGTGGCGCCGCGCCTGGCTCGAACGAGGCCGGATCAATGCGTCCCTCAGCATTCAGGCCGAAACGGCCAGGCATGAAGATCCAGGTGCTCGCGAAGGCCGCCAGGGCCAGGAACAACAGGATCAGGAAGGTGTCGGGCAGCTTGCTCTTGCCTGGCGTGTCGTTCGGCGGATCTGGGGTCGGTGACGACATGGGAAATCTCGAAAAGGGCGCGTGGCTCCGCGCTGCGAAGCCACGCGCCGGGCCCGGGGGCTAGAAGCGATGAGTCAGGCGGACTGTAGCGAACCGCCCGATGAGGTCATGATTATAGAGGTCGACATTCGCGCTGGAGCCCAGCACCCGCGGCGGCGTCTCGTCGAGAAGGTTGCGGACATTCAGTTGAATGTAGCTGTCCTCGGAGAAGTCGTAGCTGATGCTGCCGTCCAGCGTGAAGGAGGCGTCCACCGTCACCTTGGTGTTGGGCGCGATACCGACCGCCGCCAGGGTGCGCGCGTCAGGCTGGTCCGTATAGCTGCTGACGTAACGGGCCCCCAGGGAGGCTCGCCAGTCGTCCTTGCGCCAGCGGATCCGGGCGTTCGCCAGGAAGCGCGGATAGAGGTACTCGCCCGCCAGGGTCTCGACCGTCGCATCGACCGAGGCCTTGCGATCGAAATCGATCAGATAGGTGGCGTCGAAGGTCGCGGTGAACCGACCCAAGTCCGTCTCCGGCAGGTACTGCGTGTACGAGAAGTCAATGCCGCTGGTCTTCTGATACCCGAGGTTGGTGATCTGGAAGTGGGCGTCGGTGACAAATCCGCCGGTAACCTCGACGCCCGCGACACCCGTCGGAAGCAGGCCTGGCCCCCTCACCGGAAACGCGCCGGCCAGGGCGCGACGGATAAAGTCGTCCTCGGCGATGCCCACCAGATCACGGTGCTCGATGTTCCAGTAGTCCAGCTTCACCTCGATATCCTGGGTCGGCTCGAACAGCAGACCGCCGCCCCAGCTCTCGGCGCTCTCGGCTTGGAGATCGGCGTTGCCGACATCCTCCGACAGCAACGCCTGACCGGTGGCCGCCGCATTGCCGTTACAGGCCTGGGGCGTGACGCGGCAGTTCACGCGGTAGCTGGACAACAGCACGCCGGCGCCGCTCTGCGCCAGGGACGGCGCACGGAACGACGTCGACCAGTTCGCCCGGAAGGTCAGGACGTCATTGGCCCGGAAGCGCGCCGAGACCTTCGGATTGAAGTCGCCGCCGAACGCGTCGTAGTGGTCGTAGCGGCCCGCCAGCTGCAGATCGAGACGATCCGACAGCGGGACATAGAGTTCGGCATAGACCGCCCACTGGTCCCGCTCGGCCCTGGCGCTGGTCGACGAGAAGCCCAGGATCGGCTCGGGATTGGTCGTGGTGGCCACCGCGTCGCCGGACGGCGTGTCGCGCAGGGTCTCGCGGCGATATTCCGCCCCGAAGGCCGCCTTCACCTGACGACCCGCCAGGGTGAACAGGTCTCCGGACAGCGAGCCATCGATAGCGTAGGCGCGCGAGCGGCCCTCACGCTGAGCCTTGGTGGACAGCAGATCGACAAGCCCGGCCGGCTGGTTGGTCTGACCGCCGAACGGATTGTACCAGAGGGTCGTCTTTCCGGCGGCCTCGCAGGTGGCCCCGCGATAGGTCGCGGTCGGCCGGGCCAGGTTGACGTCCCAGCGCCGGACCACCGATCCGTCCGAGCACAGGTTTCCGAGGTTGGCGTCGTAGAACGCCTTGTTGCGATAGAGACCGGTAAGGCCCTCTTGCGTGCGGTCATTTCCGCCGAGGGTGATGGCGGCGTCATAGGCCCAGCCCGAGGCAAGGTTGCCCTTCACACCGGACACGAAGCGATAGGACTGCGACTCCACCTCGATGGCGCGGGAGTTGAGCAGCTTGCCCCAGGCGAAGATCGGGAAGCCGGAAAACGCGCCGAAGCTGGCGACCATGCCCTCGGCGATCATGTCGTTCTTGAGGGCCGTCGGCCAGTTGGGGTTTGCCGGATCAATCGGCGCCCGCGAGAAGTTCGCCGGCGAGCTCGTGCCCTGAGCGCTGGACGCCTGGAACAGCAGTTCGTTGTACCATGAGGCGCCGTCGCCGAAGGTGTAGCTGTGCGAGATCAGCCCGCCGATGCTCTCCTGTTCGTCCTGCGACGAGACGTAACGGTTCGTGTTGACCTGGCAGTACTCGCCGAGGTTCCCGACCTTGAAGTCCACGCTCGCGCAACCGCTTCCGCCGGGCCCTTCGGTCTGGTCGTCGGTCATCAGGAAGAGATCGTTGAAGCTGGGATAGAAGCCCTGCTGGCTGGGTCGGACCGAGTCGCGGGAAGCGGCGCGATCCCGCAGATAGAAGGCGTTGCGCTTGAAGTAGTCGAGCACGACGGTCACCTGGTGATCGCCGAACGCCTTGCCGGCGACGAGGTTGAGATTGACCCGACCTTCGTCGCTCTTCTCCGTCGAGTCGCCATAGGACAGCGACGCTTCCAGGCCCTCGAAGTCCTTGCGCAGGACATAGTTGACGACGCCGGCCACCGCGTCGGCGCCGTAGAGCGCCGACGCGCCGTTCGGCAGAACCTCTACCCGCTCGAGCGCGGCCAGCGGGATGGCGCTGGCGTCGATGAAGGACTCCTGTCCACGGGCGAACGCGCTGATCGATGCGCGACGACCGTTGATCAGGGTCAGGGTGGCGCTGGTCCCAAGGCCCCGCAGCGACACGCCCGAGGCGCCGACAGGCGTATCGCTCGACAGCGCGCCGGCGCTGGCCGTCGAGAAGGTGCCGCCGCCGCCCGCGGCGATCGGCAATTGGTTGAACAGCTCGACGACCGAGGTCGCGCCCGACTCGTCAATCAGCTCACGGTCGACCTGGTAGGCCTGGACCGCGCCCTTCAGATCGAGGCCCTGGATCCGGGTGCCGGTCACGGTGATGGCTTCGAGCGTTTGCGGTTCGTCCTGGGTGACCGGCGGAATCACCGGCTTGTCGTCCTGTGCCAAGGCGGCCTGCGGCAGGCCGAGCACCAGTATCGCCCCGAGCACACGGCTCAGGTCGTTGCGTTGGAAGGTCATGGAAAATCCCCCTGAAGCCGCGCAACGGGTCCCGGCCCGCGCGCGGCGCTATGTCGATGGCGAAGAGCGGTGCAGGGACGGACACGACACGGCTGCGCGGCCTTCGCGACAGGCGAAGGCGCCAGAACAGATTGTCAGAATCCGAGTGCGCCCCGAGGGCGCGCGCCTATGGCCGACCGCTGGGCGGCAGGCGGCGTATCACTCGTTAAACCAGTCTTTCAGATGGTACTGAACTGACCGGCGCACGAGAACCTGATGCGGATTGCGCATGGCTGAGCGTGTCCTCTCGACACGCTATCGGTGCACAAAAGTCCGTGGCTGGCAAGTCGGCCGCGCGACGATGCTGTCGATGGACCCGACAAGTTTACCGCATGACGCCGGCCACGCGTGGCGTGCCTGCGTTCTCATCACCAAGCCCTCGGCGTGGACCGCTTGACGCCTGACCGCACCCCCGCCGCCGGCCAGGCGTGGCGATGGCGCTCCATGCGGCGCCGGGCCTTGAACCTTCGGATCGAAATTGCCCTGAGCCAGAGCTGATCCGTCAAAGGCTCAGTTTCTCGAAGTAGCCGGTCAGCTCCAGATAGCCCCGGGCCGCGCCGTCAGACACCGCGCCTTCCCAGTAGACCGGGCCGCCGCCGGCTCGGCTGTCCAGCTCCTGGTCGTCGAACAGCGGCCTTAGCGTCAGGGTGCGCTCGCCCTCCGGCAGCCGCACCGTGATCGCCTGTTCAACCGGATAGAGCGCCTTGGTGCGGGGTGATCGCCAGCGCCTCAGGGCCTGGAAAGTGACATCGCCAGGCCCGAGTGTGGTCAGCCGGCCATCGGCCCGTCGCCAGGATCCGCCGGCCCAGACCGGATTTCCGGCGGCGTCCCGGACCTGGAAGGCGGTCAGGGCCGCGCCGTCGGGCAGGTTGATCCCGGCCCAGTCCCAGCCGACGGCCTTGGGGTCCAGAAGGGTCGAGGACCATTCGCGGTCCAGCCAGGCCCGGCCGGTGACCTTCCGCGCCTTGCCGTCGCGGGTGACTGTTCCGCTGACCGCCATCTGCGGCAGGCTGTAGTAGTAGCTGGCCTGACCGGCGGCGGGGCCCTTGCGGCTGAAGCCCGCCTGTCCCTGCAGCAGCGGAGGCTGGGTGGGCGTGAAGGTCAGGTCCAGACCGAAGTCCGCGCCGGCCGCTCGGGTTCGCCAGCGGTCGTCGCCCCCCCGGCTGAGGGACCAGTCGTCGATCACCACCCTGCCGTCGGTCTCCGAAGCCTCGGCGAGGCCGAAGCCCGCCCGCGCGACCCTCTGATCGTGCAGCAGTCTGCCGACCGCCGGATCGGCCAGAGCCGCGTGGGCGAACAGCACCTGACGCGCTGCGAAGGCGCTGGGGTTGGCCTGGTCGACATCGGGCCGGGTGCGGAAGAAGGTGACCTGGAAACCCATGGGCTTGCCGTCCCCGGTCTGCACCCAGCCGGTCACATACCACCACTCGGTGCGGAAGGTCGGGTGGGCGCCGTGGTCGCGGGGGAAGGCGAGGGACGCTCCGGCGGTCACCGGCGCATAGACCGGCGCCACCCGCCCGTCGCCGCCCGCCGCCGCGAGCAGGACGGCCGCCAGCAGCAACCCGGCCGTTCGCACGATCCTCTTCATCACCAGTCCTCCCGCACGGCCCGGACCGCGTCCATGGACAGCGCCCGTCGTCCGGCCAGCAGGGCGGCGCCGGCCGAGGCGCTGATCAGCGCGGCCGTCACGACGGCGAACACGATCCAGGGCAGCCGGGTCTCCATGGTCCAGTGGAAGGACTGGGGATTGATCACGTGAATCAGCACCTGGCTCATCACCAGGCCCAGCGTCAGGCCGGCCGCGACGCCGACAGCGCCCAGCAGCGCGCCCTCCTGGGCCAGCATGGCGGTGATCTGGCCGCGCCGCACCCCGATATGGCGCAGCATGCCGAACTCCTTGGTCCGGGCCAGGGTCTGGGCCGAGACGGTCGCCGCCACTCCGGCGAGGCCGACCAGGATGGCCACCAGCTCCAGCACATAGGTGATGGCGAAGCTGCGATCGAACAGGCCAAGGGCGATGGCGCGGATTTCCCCGGGCCGGGCGAACTGGGCCCGGCCCGCCAGGTCCGGCGGCAGCGCCGCCTTGAGGGCGGCGGTGGCGGCGGTGATGTCCGCGCCCGGCTTCAGGGCGATGGAGGCCTCGGCGCGCAGGTTGTCCCCGGTCAGCCGGCTGTAGTCCTCGCTGGTCAGGACCACCGCCCCGTTCTGGCGGGCGTAGTCGCGCCACAGCCCGGCGACGAACACCCGCTGGCCGCCGGCGATGGGCAGGGTCATCCAGTCGCCGGCCCGCTTGCCGTGGATCCAGGCCGCCGGCTCCGACAGCCAGACCGGCGTGGCGCCGGCCGGGATGGGGCGCGGCGCGCCGATCATTGGCAGGCGCGCGCCCGGATCCTCGCGGCGGATCGGCTGGGCGACCAGGGCCACCGACGGCGTCTCAGGGCTGAGCCGCAGCGGCAGAGAGCGGGTGAAGGTCACCGACGCCACCCCGGGCGCGGCCGCCAGCCGCGCCTGCCCGGCCGGGTCGAGCCCCTCCGAACCCGTGGGCTCCGCAAGACGCATATAGAGATCATCCGGCAGAACCTGACCCAGCCAGTCGTCCACCGAGCCCCGGAAGCTGGAGACCATCACCGCCATGGCGATCATCAGGCTGGTGGAGGCGACGATGCCGCAGAGGGCCACCGCCGCCTGCGACGGCGCGCCCCAGAGCCTGCGCACGGCAAGCTCCGTGGAAGGCGCGGCGAATCGGACGCCCTGCAGCGGCGACAGCAGGGCGCGCGCCAGCCAGGGCATGGCCGTCACCCCGCCGGCCAGCAGCAGCGCCATGGCGGCGTAGCCCAGGATCGGCAGGCCGCCGATGGCCGGACCGAAGGCGCAGGCGCCGCCGGCCAGAAGCAGCCCCAGGGCGGGGCCGATGGCGGGCCGGGTCGAGGGATCGACCGCGTCGCCGGCGTTCTTCAAGGCCACGGCGGGCTGGGCCCGCGACGCTTCGCGCGCCGGCAGCAGGCTGCCTCCGATGGCGCAGAGCAGGCCCAGCCCAAAGAACACCGCCGCCGCCACCGGCGCGAAGACCAGAACCGGCTGGCTGCCGCTGAAATAGCCCCCGCCCAGGTCGCCGCCCAGCAGCCGCAGGGCGGTGTCGGCCAGCAGCACGCCCAGGCCCAGACCCATCAGCGCCCCGACCGCCCCGACCACGGCGCCCTCGATCAGCACCTGGATCAGCAAGGCGTCGCGGCGCGTTCCCAGCACCCGAAGCAGGGCGAACTGCGAGCGGCGCCGTGCGACCGACAGGGACTGGGCCGAAAACACCAGGAACCCGCCGGTCAGCAGCGCCATCAGGGCCAGCATGTTGAGGTTGACCCGATAGGCTCGGGACAGGCTGTCGCTTCGCCGCGACTGGCTCTCGCGGGTCACCAGTTCGGCCTCCGGCGGCAGGATCCTGGCGATGGCGGCCTCGACTGAGTCTCGATCGGCGCCCTCCGCCAGTTTCAGGTCCACCCGCTGCAGCCGGCCCAGTTGTCCGAAGCGCCACTGGACAGCGGCGATGTCCATCACCGCGATCCGCCGGCCTTCCGCCACGCCGGGCAGGGTCCCGGCGACGGTTACGGGCACGGTGCGTCCGGCCGCCGACAACGACAGAACCGCGCCCCGCGCCCCGGCCTCGCGCCCGCCCGGCCCGCCCTCGATGGCCTGGCGCAGGCTGGGCGACAGGAAGACCGCCATCTCGTCGAAAACCGCCCCGGCGTCGCCAAGGCCGCTGCCGCCGCCCGGGTCGCCCTGCGGCGCGGGATCGGGCCGCCCGAGCAGGCCCGGCGTGACGGCGCCGGCGCGGAAGATGTCGAGGCCGATCAAGGTCAGGCCCTGGCTGTCTCCCGGAATGGCGGCCGTAAGCTGCACCACCGGACTGGCCCCGGCCACCCCGGCGACACGGGCCAGCCGCGGATAGAGGGCCTCGTCGAACCCCGCCGGCGACACCGAGGCGACCTGCAGGTCGGCATCGCCGTTCACGGCGGCGATGGCCCGGGAAAACTCGGTCAGGGCGGAGGCGTTGATCAGATGGACGCCGAAGCCGAGCGCCACGCCCACGGCGATGGCAATGGCGGCGGTCGCCACCCGCACAGGCTGGGTGCGCCACTCGCCCAGGATCAGCCAGATCATGGCCGGCAGGCTGATCCTGTCCGAACGTCCGGCGCTCATGCAGCCGCATCCGCCGGCGGATCGATGCGGACCAGCCCGTCATGGGTCAGGCGCAGCGCCCGGTCGGCGGCGGCCGCCGCCTTTTCCGAGTGGGTGACAATCAGGGCCGCCGCGCCCGCCTGCCGCACCTGGTCGGTCAGCAGACCCAGGATCCGGTCGGCGGTCTCCGGGTCGAGGTTTCCGGTCGGCTCATCCGCGAGGATCAGGGCCGGGCGGTGAATCAGGGCGCGGGCGATGGCCACCCGCTGCAGCTCGCCCCCGGAGAGCTGGCGCGGATAGTCGCCGCCTCGGCCGGGAAGGCCGACATCGGCCAGCATGGTCTCGGCCCGGCGGGTGGCCTCGGCCGGATCGCCATGGCCCAGCACCAGAGGCAGGGCGACATTGCGGGCCAGGGTCAGGTGGGGCAGCACATGAAAGGCCTGGAAGACGAACCCGATGCGGTCGCGGCGCAGCAGGGTCGCCCCGTCGTCGTCCAGGGCCGAAAGCACGGTCCCGTCAATGCTGACGGTTCCGGCGTCCGCCTGGTCCAGCCCGGCGATCACATTGAGCAGCGTGGACTTTCCGACCCCCGACTCTCCCATGATCGCCACCAGCTCTCCCCGGGCGATGTCGAGGTCCAGACCGGAGAACAGCACCCGCCCGCCGGGCAGGGATCGGCGGAGACCGCGGATGGAGAGCATCGAGGCGTCGACGGGCTGGAGCGAAGGCGGCTGGGGCATGCCAGAGTCTGTAGGGCGCGGAGGGCGGTCCGGACAGTCCCCCGGCCAAAGAACATCGGGTTTCGGGCGGAAGGGGGCAGGCGCCCTGCCGACCGAACTCCGACTACCGGCTCCGTCGGACGGTCGTCGCCCTGCGTCGTTTCACCGGCTCACGAACGGCCGTGAAGGTGGCGGTCATCAGATCGCGCTTGAGGGCGGCGGACTGATCGACAGGCAGAGGTACTTGATCTCGATGTAGTCCTCGATGCCGTATCTGGAGCCTTCCCGACCCAGTCCGGACGCCTTCACGCCGCCGAAGGGGGCGACCTCGGTGGAGATGATGCCGGTGTTCACGCCGACGATGCCGGCCTCGATGGCTTCACCGACCCGCCAGATGCGGCTCATGTCGCCGGCATAGAAGTAGGCCGCCAGACCGAAGGGCGTGTCGTTGGCCTGGGCGATCACCTCGGCCTCGTCCTTGAACCGGATGACCGGGGCGAGGGGGCCAAAGGTCTCCTCGTCCGTAACGATCATGTCGGCCGTCACGCCCGACAGCACGGTTGGGGTGAAGAACCGGCCGCCCAGTGAGGATCGCTCCCCGCCGGCGCGTACGACAGCGCCCTTGTCCACGGCGTCGGCGAGGTGGGCCTCGACCTTGGCGACCGCCTTGTCGTCGATGACCGGTCCGATCTCGACGCCGGCCTGATCACCGGGACCGACCTTCAGGGCGGCCGTGGCCCTGACCAGCTTGTCGACGAAGGCGTCGTGGACGCCGTCCTGAACATAGATCCGGTTGGCGCAGACACAGGTCTGGCCGGCGTTGCGGAATTTGGACTGGATGGCTCCGGCGACGGCGGCGTCCAGGTCGGCGTCGTCGAACACGATGAAGGGCGCATTGCCGCCGAGCTCAAGGCTGAGCTTCTTGATGGTCGGCGCGCACTGGGCATAGAGCTTCGCGCCGACTTCGGTCGAGCCGGTGAACGACAACTTCCGCACGGTTTCGCTCGCCGTCAGGACGCCGCCGATTTCCGTGGAGCTGCCCGTGATGATGTTCAGCAGGCCATCCGGCAAGCCCGCCATTTGGGCCAGAACGCCAAGCGCGAGCGCGGTGAAGGGCGTCTGACTGGCGGGCTTGACCACCACGCCGCAGCCGGCGGCCAGGGCCGGCCCGATCTTCCGGGTGATCATCGCGGCCGGGAAGTTCCAGGGCGTGATCGCCGCGACGACCCCGATCGGCTGTTTCAGGACGATGATCCGTTTGTCCGGCTGGTGCCCGGGGATGACATCGCCATAGACGCGCTTGGCCTCCTCGGCGAACCATTCGATGAAGCTGGCGGCATAGGCGATCTCGCCCCTGGCTTCGGCCAGCGGTTTGCCCTGCTCCTCGGTCAGGATCGCCGCCAGCGCGTCCTGGTGCGCCATGATCAGGTCGAAGTAGCGCCGCAGCACCGCCGCGCGATCCTTCGCGGTTCGCGCCGCCCACGGCTTCATCGCCTCGGCCGCCGCCGCCACCGCGCGTTCGGTCTCGGCCGCGCCGAGTGACGGGACCCGGCCGATGATCCTGCCCGTCGCCGGATCGTCGACATCGATCCACCGCTCGCCGGTCACCCAGTCGCCGGCGATCAGGCAGGCTTCGCGCTTCAGTTGGGTCATGGCTGTCCATCCGGTGGAAAGGCGTGCAGCGTCAAGAGCGGCGTCGTTGCGGTCATCCAAGCCGGTCTCTCAGGGCGAACCAGCTCATCCCCGCGACCAGGGCCGGCCAGCGCAGCAGCGAGCCGCCGGGAAACGGCGGACACGGCAGGCGGGCGAGGAGGTCGGTCCCGGCCGTGTCGCCCAGGGCGGCGCGGCCGAGCAGGGCGCCAACCCAGGGCGCCAGCATGACGCCCTGTCCGGAATAGCCGGCGGCGATGCGGACGCCGGGCTCCAGCTCCCTCACGAAAGGCGTGCGATGGACCGTGACGCCGAGGCTGCCGCCCCAGGCGTGACTGATCGCGACGTCGGCCAGTCCGGGATAGATCCGCAGCATGTGACGGCGCACGAAGCCCGCGATGTCCGACGGGAAGGCCATGGAATAGTTTTCGCCGCCGCCGAACAGCAGTCGTCCGTCCGGCGTCCGGCGGAAGTAGTTCACCACGAAGCGGCTGTCGGCCGCGGCCATGCCGGACGGCAGGATCTCCGGCCGGTCGAGCGGTTCGGTGACGGCGATGAAGTTGTTGATCGGCATCACCCGCGCGTCGACCACCGGCGACAGGCCGTCGGCATAGCCGTCGCCCGACAGGATCAGCTGGTCGCAGACCACACGGCCTCGCGGCGTGTCGACGACGAAGCCGCCGGCGGTCCTGCGCCAGCCGGTCGCCCGGGACAGTTCATGGATGGCCGCGCCCTCGGAGATGGCGGCGCGCGCCATCCCCAGCGCCAGCTTGAGCGGATGAAGGTGGCCGCCGCCGGCGTCGACCATGCCGCCGTGATAGACGTCCGTGCCGAGGGCTTCCGAAAGGGCCTTGTCATCCAGCAGGCTGTATCGCTCGCAGCCGTAGACCGTTCGCATGTGATCGATGAAGGCCGCATCGTCCGCCTCGCCGCCAGGCCTGTGCCGGGCGTGTATGAGACCGTCGCGCAGGTCGCAGTCGATGCGACGCGATGTGATCAGCCGGTGCAGGTGGTCGCGCGCGTCCTCCGATAGCCGCCACAGCGCGCGGGCGTCGTTATGCCCCAGCCGGGCTTCCAGCCAGGGCTGCTCACGACGCTGGCCGGTGTGGATCTGGCCGCCGTTGCGCCCCGAGGCGCCGGAGCCGACCCGGGCGGCTTCCAGCACCACCACCCTGACGCCGCGCGAGGCCAGCTCGAGGGCCGCGCCAAGGCCGGTATAGCCGGCGCCCACCACACAGACGTCCGCGCGAACCTCGCCGTCCAGTGGCGGCTGTTCGGGAAAGGGCCCGGCCGTGGCCGCGTACCAGCTGCCGGCTGGATGTCCCTGGTTGCGCATGCTCAGACGTTGAGCAGCAGGAACTCCCGTTCCCACGGGCTGATCGTCTGCATGAAGGTTTCGTGCTCGGCCTGTTTGACGCCCGAATAGGCCGCCACGAACACCGGCCCGAGGATCTCGATCAGCGGCTCGCAGGCCTCCAGCAACGCCACGGAGTCCATCAGGCTGCGGGGCAGTTCGGCGCGGCGGGCGTTGGCGTCGACCGAGACCGGCTCGGTCGGCGTCAGGCCCTGGGTCATGCCGAGGTATCCGGTCGCCAGCACGGCGGCGATCGCGAGGTAGGGGTTGGCGTCCGACGACGGAATGCGGTTCTCGACCCGGCGGTTGACGGCGTCCGAGGGCGGCACCCTCAGGCCGGCGGTGCGGTTGTCATAGCCCCATTGGGTGTTGATCGGCGCACCCGAGTCCCGCGAGATCCTGCGATAGGAATTCACGTAGGGCGCCAGCATCGACATGATCGCCGGCAGGTAGAGCTGCTGCCCGGCGATGAAGGACCGGAACAGCGGCGTTTCCTTGCCCGTCTTCGGATCGGAGAACAGGTTGTCCCGGGTTCCCGGCGCGACGATGGACTGGTGGATGTGCATCGCCGAGCCGGGCTCTCCGGCCATCGGCTTGGCCATGAAGGTGGCGTAGATCTCGTGCTCCAGCGCCGCCTCGCGGATGGTGCGCTTGAACATGAAGACCTGGTCGGCGAGCTCGAGCGGATCACCGTGACGCAGGTTGATCTCCATCTGCGCGACACCGCTCTCGTGGATCAGGGTGTCGATCTCCAGGCCCTGGCGCTCGGAGTATTCGTACATGTCCTCGAACAGCGCATCGAACTCGTTGACCGCCGAGATCGAGTACCCTTGCCGACCTGTTTCCGGTCGACCGGAACGCCCTACCGGCGGCTTGAGCGGATAGTCCGGGTCGATGTTGCGTTCGACGAGATAGAATTCCAGCTCGGGCGCCACGACCGGCTGCCAGCCCTTTTTCCGGTAGAGCTCAAGCACCCCCCGCAGGACCTGGCGCGGGCTTTCCGCCACCGGCCGACCGTCGGGCATGAAGGCGTCATGGATGATCTGGGCGGTCGGATCCTGCGCCCAGGGCACCACGGCGAGGGTGGCGAAGTCGGGCGCGAGGAAGATGTCGGTGTCGGACTCGACGGCCCCGACGAGGTTCTCCATCTCCGGGAAATCGCCGGTGATGGTCTGGTAGAACACCGCCAGCGGCAGGTTCATGGTTCCGCTTGTCAGGAACTTGCGCACCGGCATGATCTTGCCGCGCGCGACCCCGGCAAGATCGGGGACCATGCACTCGATTTCCTCGATGTTCTGGCGGCGGCACCATTCGGCCGCTTCCTCCACCGTCTTGACCCCCCGGGTCGCCGAGGGGCCGGGCTTGCTCTTCTTTTCCCGGTACTTCATGCCGTCACGTCGCGTGTGAGGATCGGCAGGGCCTCATCCAGAGAACGCCGGATGATGCCCACAAGCTGATCGATCTCCGCGTGGCTGATGATCAGCGGCGGACAGCAGACGACGGTGTCGCGAATACCGCGGACCATCAGTCCGTTCTTGATGCAGAGATCGCGCACCACCGGACCGGCGGTTCCTTCGGCGCCGCCGAACCGCTTGTTGGTCCCTTTTTCCGAGACGATCTCGACCGCGCCCAGCAGGCCCAGCGAGCGCACCTCGCCCACCAGGGGATGGTCGTTCAGCGTCGCCAGCGCGCGCGCGAGGTAGGGGCCCGTATCCTCCCGCGTGCGGTCGACGAGGCCTTCGCGCTCCATGATCTCTATGTTGCGCAGCGCCACCGCCGCGCAGGTCGGGTGGCCCGAATAGGTATAGCCGTGGACGAAGTCGCCGCCCTTCTCGCGGAGCTCGGCGACGATGTGGTCCGCCACACCCACGGCCGAGATCGGCAGGTAGCCGCTGGACAGGCCCTTGGCCATGCAGACCAGGTCCGGCCGGACGCCGTAGTGCTGAAAGCCGAACCATTGGCCGAGCCGCCCGAAGCCGGTGATCACCTCGTCGCAGATCAGCAGAATGCCGTACTTGCGGCAGATGGCCTCCACGAGCGGCCAGTAGCCGTCCGGGGGGATGACCACACCGCCCGCGCCCTGGATCGGCTCGCCGATAAAGGCGGCGACGTTCTCGGGACCGACGGCTAGGATGCGGTCCTCTATGGCCTGGGCCGCCCGGGCGGCGAAGGTCGCGGGGTCCTCGCCGAAGGCCTCGCCGAAGCGGTAGGGCTGCATCACATGCTCGACGCCCGGGATGGGCAGGCCGCCCTGCGCGTGCATCGCCTTCATGCCGCCCAGACTGACCCCGGCCACGGTCGAGCCATGATAGGCGTTCCAGCGGCTGATGAAGATCTTGCGCTGCGGCTGCCCCTTCAGCGCCCAGTAGTGCCGGGTGAGGCGGAATACCGTGTCGTTGGCCTCGGAGCCCGAGGAATTGAAGAACACATGGGTCAGGCCCGCGCCGAGCTTCTCGGCCACCTTGGTCGCCAGCATGACCGCCGGCGGCGTCACCGTCTTGAAGAAGGTGTTGTAGTACGGCAGCTCCAGCATCTGCTCATAGGCGACCTTCGCCAGCTCCTCCCGGCCGTATCCGATGTTCACGCACCAGAGGCCGGCCATGCCGTCCAGCAGTTCGTTGCCGTCGCCATCGACGATCTTGCAGCCGTGCGCCCGGGTGATGATGCGACTGCCGCCCATCTCGGCGATCACCCTGTGGTCGGCCTGGGCGGGCAGGTGGTGGGCTACGTCGAGCCGCTTGAGTTCGGCGATGTCGTGGTTGCGGAGGAGGGCGTTCACGGGGATTACCTCGGGGGGTCAGGAAGCGACCGGCTGTCCCCTGAGGGCGCGGCCGAAAAGACTGAAAAAGGCGATGGATTGGGGGTTGGTGGCGGTTCGCCATTCCGGATGCCACTGGACCGCCAGCAGCGGCGCGCCTGACAGGTCCGCGGAGACGGCCTCGACAACACCGTCATCGGCCCGGGCCTCCACGGTCAGGCCCTGGCCCAGCCGGTCGACGCCCTGGTAGTGGACGGAATTGACCCGGGCGCGCTCCGCGCCGAACGTGCGGGCCAGCACGCCGCCGGGCGTCAGCGCGACATCATGCTCGTGGTCGAACATGCCGTTGAAATCGACGTCGTCCGGCGCGTGATGGGCGATCAGGTCTGCGCTCTCGGCCATGTCCCGGCGCAAGGTTCCGCCGAACGCGACGTTGATCTCCTGGAACCCGCGGCAGATTCCGAACACCGGCCGGCCAAGGTCCGCCATGGCCTTGATCAGGTCAGAGGTCATGCTGTCGCGATCAGCGTCGAAGGGGCCGGGCGCGTCGTCCGCCGACTCGCCGTAGCGGCCCGGCTCCATGTTGGACGGGCTGCCGGTCAGCAGCAGGCCGTCGAGCCGGGACGCCACCTCGGAGGCCCGCATCAGGGACGGCATCGACGGGACCAGCAGCGCCGCGCAGTCGGCATACGTCAGCGGACCGGCGACATAGCGGTTCATCACCGCCTGGGCCGGCTCGACCCCGACGGTGCGGGTGCAGCAGATGATTCCGGCCACGGGCCGGCTTGCGGACATGGTCAATCCTCAGGCGAGCAGCACGGCGGGCGAGCAGGCATGCCATGACAGCCAGACGGGTTCGCCGATGGCGAAGTCCTCCTGGTCCCACCGGGTCAGGTTCGAACGCAGCACCCTGATGCGGCGGCCTCCCCTGATCTCGACCTCATAGACCGACTCGCTGCCCAGATAGACCTCATGGCGGATTGTGCCGGGCATGGCGTTGTAGCCCGCCGGCGCGTCGTCCATGACCGGCGGCGACGATCCTTCCGCCCGCTTGCTGAGTTCGATCTTCTCCGGGCGGATGGCCGCCCACACGGTCGCGCCCTTGGCCCCGGTCACGCCGTGGTCGAGATAGATCTCTGTCTGCAGCCCGGGCGACTGGACGATCGCATGGTCGGGTTCGTCGACGATCAGCGCGCCTTCGAACAGGTTCACGGTGCCGATGAAGTCCGCCACGAACCGCGAGTTGGGAAACTCGTAGAGGTCGTTTGGCGGGGCGACCTGTTGCAGCAATCCGCGGTTCATCACCGCGCAGCGGGTCGCCAGGGCGAGGGCCTCGTCCTGGTCGTGGGTGACCATGATGAAGGTGATGCCGACCTTCTCCTGCAGGGTGGACAGCTCGCTCCGCATCTGGTCGCGCAACTTGGCGTCCAGCGCCGAAAGCGGCTCGTCGAGCAGCAGCACGCGCGGGCGTTTGACCAGGGCGCGCGCCAGGGCGACCCGCTGGCGCTGTCCCCCGGAGAGCTGGTCGGGCATCCGGCCGCCAAGTCCGTCCAGCTGGACCAGCGCCAGGGCCTCCTCGACCCGCTGCGCCCGCTCCCTGGACGGCACGCCGTCGACCTTCAGGCCGTAGCCGACGTTGTCGGCGACGGTCATGTGCGGAAACACGGCGTAGGACTGGAACACCATGTTCACCGGCCGCTTGTTTGGCGGCACGCTGCTGACGTCCTTGCCGTCGATCAGGATGCGGCCCTCCGTGGGGGTCTCAAACCCGGCCAGCATCCGCAACAAGGTGGTCTTGCCGCAGCCTGACGGACCCAGCAGGGCGAAGAACTCACCCTCCTCGATGGTCAGGTTGACGTTGTCGACGGCGACCATCTTGCCGAAGCGCTTGGTGACGTTCTCGAAGGTGATGATGGCCCGGGCGTCCCGGCGAGCGGCCGACGGAGCAGGGGTGGCGGGGGCGGCTTCGGTCATGGCGGACTCCTAGGCCTTCGTGTTGCCGCCGCCGTGTCCGGAGACCGCGGCGGGATCGCCTTGCAGTCGCAGGGCCAGGGCAGTGAGGATGACGGTCATCACGATCAGGATCGTCGAGGCGGCGTTGACCTCGGGCGTCACCGAGAAGCGGACCATTGAATAGACCTTCACCGGGAAGGTCACCGTGTCGGGCCCGGAGGTGAAGAAGGTGATGACGAAGTCGTCGAGGCTGAGGGTGAAGGCAAGCAGGGCGCCGGCGACCAGCGACGGGGCCATGTGCGGGATGATCACGTCGCGGATCATTCGCCACTCGCCGGCCCCGAGATCGCGCGCCGCCTCCTCCATCTCGCGATTGAACGAGGCCATGCGGGCCCGCACAACCACGGCCACGAACGGGAAGCAGAAGGATACGTGGGCGATGATGATGGCGCCCAGGTTGAAGGGCCAGGGCAGGTCCTGGGGCCAAGGCATAACCCGCGCAAAGAAGACCAGCATCGCCACGCCCATGCAGATTTCCGGCACGACGATCGGCAGGGCCATGGCGCCGTTGACCACCGGCTTGCCCGGGAAGCGGAAGCGCCACAGCGCCAGCGCGGCCAGGGCGCCCAGGATCAGGCTCAGGACCGTCGAGACGGCCGCGATCGTCAGGGAGTTCCCGAACGCCTCGACCAGGCCGGCGTTGTTCAGGGCCTTCTCGTAGTACTTCAGGGTGAAACCCTGCCAGACGATGTTGCGCTTGGAGTCGTTGAAGCTGAACGCCATCAGGGTGATCAACGGCGCATAGAGGAACACGCCGACCATCACCAGCCAGGCCTGCAGCGGCCAGCGGCGCAGATACTCCAGAGGCCCGGGCGCCGGGCGACGCGGCCGGGCGCTCATGACGGCCTCCCGCGGCCGCGGGACAGCATCGCCTGAACCGCGATGGCGATGAAGGTCATGTAGAGCAGCATGAAGGACATCGCCGCGCCGAAGGGCCAGTCATTGGCGCGCTTGAACTGTCGTTCGATGACGTTGGCGATCATCTGGCTGTCGGGGCCGCCGAGCAGGTCGGGGGTCAGATAGGACCCCAGCGCCGGAATGAAGGTGATCAGGACCCCCGAGGCGATGCCCGGCAGCGCCAGGGGGACCACGATCACAAACAGGGTGCGGATATGGCCGGCGCCGAGATCGAGGCTGGCCTCGAGCAGCGAGCGGTCCAGCCGGTCGAGGGCGGCATAGAGCGGCAGCACCATGAACGGCAGGTGGACATAGACCAGCCCGACGATGACGGCGAAATTGTTGTGCAGCAGCTCCAGCGGCGTAAAGGCGCCGACCGGTTCCATCCCGACCAGTGGCACCACGCCGGCGAACTGTTGCCACAACCAGCCCAGACTGAGGTTGATGTAGCCTTCGGTTCTGAGCACCGCGATCAGGGCATAGGTCCGGATCAGCAGATTGGTCCAGAACGGAAGCATGACCAGCAGCAGCAGCCAGGCCTTCAGTCGCGAGGGTGCGAAGGTGATGGCCAGCGCGACCGGAAATCCGAGGATCAGGCACAGCAGGGTCGTCAGGCCGGCGATCCACGCCGACTTGGCGAAGATCTTCAGATAGAGGGGCTCGATCGCGCGGGCATAGTTACTGAACGTGCCCGTGAAGGAGATTTCCGTCAGGCCGACATTCTGGCCGAAACTGTAGACCCAGACGATCCCGAGGGGGACGAGAAAGAACAGGACCAGCCAGAAGAGCGGCGGGCCCATGGCGCCGGCGAAGACAGCCTTCGCGTGTTTCCAGCTCTGTTCCATCATCGTCCCCCTCGGGTCCGGCCGTCGATCAGGCGGCCCGAACCTTCGTGATCAGCTTCTCATAGGCCTGCGCCTTCTCGGCCCCCTCGAAAGCGCCGTACTCGCACTTGGCCAGAATGTCGGCCGGCGGGAAGATCACCGGATTGTCGCGGTACTCCGGCGGCATCAGCGCCTTGGCCGCGGCGTTCGGGGTCGGATAGAGGATCGTCTTGCTGATCTCGGCCCCGGCCTTGGCGTCGAGAAGATAGTTGATGAACTTGTGGGCGTTGTCCGGACGCGGCGCGCCGGTCGGAATGCAGAGGGTGTCGGAGTTCAGCAGGCTGCCCTCCTTGGGCACCACAAAGCCGATGTCCGGGTCCTCGGCCATGATCTGGGCGATGTCGCCGTTGTACTCGAGGACCAGATCGACGTCCTTGGCCAGCAGCATGTCCTGGCCGTTGTCCTCGTGGAACGCCTTGATGAACGGCTTCTGCCGGATCAGCATGGCCTCGATCTGGGCCAGCATTTCCGGCGGAATGTTGTTGACCGAATGGCCCAGATACTTCGCGCACAGGCGGACCAGGTCCGCCGACTCCGACAGCAGGGCGATCTTGCCCTTGTACTGCGGGGAGTCGAACAGCCACTTCCAGCTGTCCGGAACGCCGTTGACCTTGGACTTGCGGTAGCCGATCCCCAGAGCCAGCCAGGTGTAGGGCATCGAGTATTTCCGGCCCGGGTCGAAGTCCGGGTTCAGGAAGGTCGGGTCGATGTTCGCCATGTTCGGGATCTTGGCGTGGTCGAGCGGCATCAGCATGCCCGCCTGCGCCATCCGCGTGACGAACTCGTTGGACGGCACGATGACGTCATAGCCGGTATTGCCGGCCTTGAGCTTGGCGAACAGCTCGTCGTTGGTCGAGAACAGGCTCATGTTCACGTCGACGCCGGCGGCGGACTTGAAGTCGGCCAGCGTGGTTTCGCCGATGTAGGTGTCCCAGTTGTAGAAGTTGAGTTTGGCTTCCTCAGCGCCCGCGGCGCCGCCGGGCTTGGGACTGCAGGCGGAGAGGGCGGGTGCGAAGGTGATCCCCACCGCGGCGGCGCCCAGTGTCGTCAGCAGTGATCGGCGGGAAGGGCCGCCCTTGGTGATCTTGTTCATGGCCGTTCAGTCTCCTAGCCGTCAGGTTGGAACGCTACTCAGTAATCCACGCCTGTCGAAGGCCAGCGCCACGACAGATTATCGGGATGATCTTCATGCATTGCGCAAATACCAGTCAAAATCGAGCGCGGTGACGACCTCGAAGAACCGGGCCTGCTCGGTCCGCTTGACCGAGACAAACATGTCCACGAAGCGGTCGCCAAGGTATTCGCGCAAGGCGGCGGAGCCATCGAACAGGTCGACGGCCGCGAACCAGTTTGTCGGCAGGGTCTGACCGGACTTCGCGGCAGCGGCGTAGCCGTCCCCGACGATGGCGGGCCCCGGATCGATACGGTTGCGGATCCCGTGCAGGGCGCCGGCCAGGACCACGGCCATCACCAGGTAGGGATTGGCGTCGGCGCCGGCGACCCGGTGCTCGACATGCCGTGTCGGCGGCGGACCCGCCGGCACCCGCAGCGAAACTGTGCGGTTGTTGACGCCCCAGGTCGGCGCCACCGGCGCATAGGAGTTGGCCTTGAACCGCCGGTAGGAGTTGGCGTTCGGCGCGAGGATGGCCATGCTCTCGCCGAGCAGGGCCTTCATGCCGCCGATCGCGTGCCGCAGGATTTCCGAGCCTTCCAGATCCTCGCTGGCGCAGAGGTTCGCGCCCTGGGCGTCGTTGAAGCTGACGTGCATGTGGAAGCCGCTGCCGGCCCGGTCGGCCCAGGGCTTGGCCATGAAGGTGGCTTCACAGCCATGGCGCAGGGCCACGCCCTTGGTCGCCCGCTTGTAGACCTGGGCGTCGTCGGCCGCGGCAAGAGCGTCAGGCTTGTGCTTCAGGGTCAGCTCGATCTGGCCCGGGGCGAACTCGGAAATCGCGCCCTCGAGAGGAACGCCGAGAACATCGGCGGTGTCCCACAGCTCCCGCAGGAACGGCGCGAAGGCCTCCAGTTCCGGCAGGCCGTAGACGTCGATCGTCCTGGGACGCTGACCGGTCAGCGCCGACCTGGCCGGTTGAAGGTCCCCGTCCGCGGTGCGCTCCAGGTCGACCAGATAGTATTCCAGTTCGCAGGCGGCGACCGGGGTCAGCCCCTCGGCGGCGAACAGGTCGAGGACGCGCCGCAACACGTGCCGGGGATCGAGGTCGTTGGGCGTCCCGTCCAGCTCGTAGAGTGAAAGCATCACCTGCGCCATGTCCGGCCCGAGCCAGGGGGCGGGCCGCAGGGTGCCGGGCACGGGCCGCGCCCGACGATCAGCGTCGCCGTCCTCCCAGACCAGGCCGGTCTCCTCGCAGTCCGCGCCCGTGGTGTCGACCACCAGGATCGAGCCCGGCAGGAAGCGACCGTAGTCGTAGATCGCCTGCAACTCGTGGATCCGCAGCCGTTTGCCGCGCGGCACACCGGTCATGCTGGTGAAGAAGACATCGACGAAACGGATATGCGGGTGCTCGGCCAGAAACCGGCGGCATTCCTCGGGATCGGCGACCATGGACGGAACAGTCATGCGTCTGGACTTTCGAGCCGGCCGGCGAAGCCGTCAACGGCGTCGACCAGGCGGTCGATCTGCGCGTCTGTGGTCATCGGCGAAACCAGCATCATGTTGTGGAAGGGTGCGATCAGCACCCCGCGATTGATCAGGAAGAGATGGAACGCGGCCAGAAGATAATGATCCAGCGCCTTGCGCATCTCCTGTGCGTTGCGCGGCGGTTCGGCCGCGAAGACCAGTTCGACGCGGGCGCCGACCTGAACGGGGGTCCAGCCGACACCGCGGCGGGCGACGACCGCTTCAAGTCCGGAGACCAGGCGGGTCGCGCCTGACAGCATCCGGTCGTAGGCGCTGTCCGACATCACCTCGGTCAGCATCGCCCGCATGGCGGCCATCGCTAGGGCGTTTCCGGACAGCGTGGTGCCGATGCCCGAGTAGCCCGGGCCGATCCGCGCCTGGGCCGCGTCCATCCGCGCCGCCAGCTCGGCGGTGACGCCCCAGACCGCGGCCGGCAACCCCCCGGCGATGGCCTTGCCGACCGTGAAGATGTCCGGCTCCAGACCATGGGCGCGGGTGTAGCCGCCCGGACCCGTGGACAGGGTGTGGGTCTCGTCGATGATCAGCAGGGTTCCGGCCTGTCGGGTGAGCTCCCGCAGGGCGGCGTGGTACCCGGGGTCGGGCAGGATCATCCCGCAGTTGGTCATCACCGGTTCGGCCAGCACCGCGGCGACATCGCCGGGCGCGAGGGCGGCCTTGAGCGCCGCGATATCGTTGAACGGGATGACCCTGGTCAGCGCCGCCTCGTCATGCACCTGTCCCACCAGTCCGGCCTTCATCGCCGGACCGCCTGACGCCAGGCTGACGAAGGTCTCCTCGACCGCGCCGTGGTAGCAGCCGTCGAAGACCAGGACGCGGTCCCGACCGGTAACCGCCCTTGCCCAGCGCAACGCCGCGCGATTGGCGTCGGTAGCAGTGGTCGCCGCCTGCCACAGGGGCAGGCCGAACCGTTCGGCCAGCAGCTGTCCGACAAGAACGGCGGTCGCCGTCGGCAGCATGAAGCCGGCGCCGCGTCGCGCCTGGTCGGCCAGGGCGTTGGCGACGGCGATCTCGCCGTGACCGAACATGCCTGGCGTGTCGCCGAGGCAGAAGTCGGCATAGTTTCGGCCGTCAACGTCGACGAGCTCGGCCCCGACGCCCTGGGCCGCGAAGATGGGGGAGGGCGATGCCCAGTCGGCCATCCAGTGCATCGGCACCCCGCCGCGCCAGACCGCTCCGGCCTGCGCCGCCAGGGCGACCGAGCGGGGATGCTCCTCGACAAAGCGCCGCCGCTCTTCGGCGATGAGGCCGGACAGGGTCTCCGATCTCGATGGCAGCGCCGACACCAAGCCCCCCTCGTCAACTGTGATCACAGTTTCGCAGGCTTCAAGCCGAGTCAATCATTCGGGCGCTCGCGATCAGTCTGTTCGACAGCTGCCCGCATTGCCTCCATTCCGATGGCGAGGTCGGCGGCGATCGCCTGGTAAGCGGCCGCCGCGTCCCTGGCGGCGAGGGCGGCGATCGCCTGGGCGTGATGGTCGACATCCAGGCCCGTCGTGCCCATTCGCCCGAACACCACCCGCATGAAGGGACCGATCTGTAGCCAGAGCGAATCCGCCAGTGACAGCAGAACCTCGGCCCCTGAGCGGCGGTAGATCAGGAAATGGAAGGCGTGGTTGGCGGCCATGTAGCGGTCGACATCACCAACGGCGAGGGCGGCGTCGATATCGGCGTCAGCCGCTTCCAGCGCCCGGATCAGGCCGGCGTTGGCCAATGGCGCGGCGCGGGCCGCGAGCTCCGGCTCGATCCACCCGCGCGCCTGGGTCAACTGTTCGAGCCGCCCCGCGGTAAGCGAGGGCGCCAGGAGTCGCTTGTTGTCCGGATTGATCGTCAGCGCCCGCTCCGCGACCAGGCGACGAACGGCGTCGCGGACGGGCATCGGGCTGACACCCAGCTCGGCCGCCAGGCTACGCAGCGACACGCCCCGCCCGGGAGGTATTCGACCCGTGATCAACGCGTCGCGCAGCGCCGCATAGACCAGATCGTGCATGGCCGGGGCCGGGGCGTCCTTCGTCGCGCGCGACATCTTCGTCAAAGCCGTCCTTCCGCGCCCGCCCCAATTGTGATCACATTGCGCGAAACGGGGGTGATACGCCAGTCGCCGGCCGTTCGCGGAGATCCCCTATGCCGGACGCAGGCGCCAACTCGCTCGACGCCTTCTGGATGCCTTTCACGCCCAACCGGCGGTTCAAGGCCAACCCTCGCCTGCTCTCCGGCGCGCGCGACATGCACTACTTCACGCCCGATGGCCGCGAGGTGCTCGACGGCACCGCCGGCCTCTGGTGTGTGAACGCCGGTCACAACCGGCCGCGGATCGTCGAGGCGATCCAGCGACAGGCCGCCGAGCTGGACTACGTCTCCTCCTTCAACATGGCCCATCCACTGGCCTTCACATTTGCCTCCCGTCTGGCGGCGATGGCCCCGCCCGGCCTGGACCGCATTTTCTTCAGCAACTCGGGTTCGGAGTCGGTGGACACCGCCCTGAAGATCGCGCTGGCCTACCAGCGCGCCCGCGGCAAGGCCGGCAAGACCCGACTGATCGGCCGCGAGCGCGGCTATCACGGCGTAGGCTTTGGCGGGATTTCAGTCGGCGGCATCGTTCGCAACCGGATGTACTTCGGCAGCCTTCTGACCGGCGTGGACCACCTTCCCCATACCCACGGGATCGCCGCCAATCTCTTCTCCAAGGGGCAGCCGGAGCAGGGCGCGGATCTCGCCGACACGCTTGAGCGTCTCGTCGCGCTGCACGACGCCTCGACAATAGCCGCGGTGATCGTCGAGCCCGTCGCCGGCTCGACCGGCGTGCTGATCCCGCCGAAGGGCTATCTCGAACGCCTTCGGGCCCAGTGCGACAAACATGACATCCTGCTGATCTTCGACGAGGTGATCACCGGCTTCGGGCGGGTCGGCGCGGCCTTCGCCGCCGAACGGTTCGGGGTGATCCCGGACATGATGTGCCTGGCCAAGGGCCTGACCAACGCGGCTGTCCCGGCGGGCGCCGTTGCTGTCAGCCGCGCCATTCATGACGCGATGATGGACGCGGCCGACGCACCCATCGAGCTCTTCCACGGCTACACCTATTCGGCGCATCCGCTGGCCTGCGCCGCCGGTCTGGCCACGCTGGACGTCTATGCCGAAGAGGGTCTGTTCGAGCGCGCGCGGACACTCGAGCCCTACTGGGAGACGGCGATGCACAGCCTGGCCGATGCGCGCCACGTCATCGATATCCGCAACCTCGGCCTCATCGCCGGGATCGAGCTGGAACCGCGACCCGGCAAACCAACCGAACGAGCGATCGAAGCCTATGAGGCGGCGTTCGACGCCGGCCTGATGATCCGCGTCACCGGCGACATCATCGCCCTGTCGCCGCCGTTGATCATCGACAAGGGTCAGATCGATCGCATCGTCGACACCCTGCGGACGGTTCTCTCACGGATCGATTGACCGCAACGCCGCAGCCCTCCACCGGACTGTACCGACAAGCCCCTGGGGGATGACATGCCTGACCTGCTGATACCGGCCGCTATCATCCTGGGCCCCATCTTGATCGTGGCCCTTGCCAGCATGATCAGGCGGTCATGGCGATTCCGCTGGGCCAACGTGTTCAGGCTCTACCTGACCCTGATGTTCGGTTTCTTTGGCCTCTACGGCCACATCCTCCACCCCGAGTCGGTGGTGGAGCTCATTCCGCCGTTCTTTCCGCTTCGGCTCGAGGCCAGCTATGCGAGCGGCGTGCTGGAACTGGCGTTCGCGATCCTGATCTGGACGCGTTGGGCCCGGATCACCGGCTGGGCGATTATCGCCTACCTGATCCTTGTCCTGCCCTTCAACATCTATGGCTGGACCGTCGCTTCCAACGTGCCCAGCTATGCCAACGCGCCCTACTATATTTGGGTCCGCATCCCTCTGCAGGCTCTGTTCATCGCCTTCGCATGGTTCGGAACCCGGGGACGGGAAGACCCTAGCTAGAGTCACCGCGACATTGCCCGCCTGTCCGCCCCGCTGGCATCGCGACGGTCCGTGAGGAGCCTGTGCCTCTTGCCAGGGGCCACTTTCCGTTGGACTGACGGCGCGGCACACACCTCAAAGACATAAACGCCAACGCACTTTCTCAGGGTTACACATGCAGTTCGACGACGTCATCCGCGGCCGGCGCAGCATCCGTGGTTACAAGCCAGACCCTGTTCCCAGGGCGCTGATCGAGGAAATCATCAGCCTGGCGATGCGCGCGCCATCGTCGATGAACACCCAGCCGTGGAACTTCTATGTCGTCACCGGTGAGCCGTTGGACCGGATCCGCGCCGGCAACACCGAGCGCACCCTTTCCGGCGTCCCCCAATCGCGCGAGTTCCGCACGGGTCAGGCTTTCACCGGCCAGCACCGCGACCGACAGGTCGGCGTCGCCAAGCAACTGTTCTCGGCGATGGGGATCGCGCGCGACGACGCGGAAATGCGGCAGGACTGGGTCCTGCGGGGCTTCCGTCAGTTCGACGCCCCGGTCTGCGTGATCGTCACCTATGACCGCGTGCTGGATGGCAGCGACGATACGCCGTTCGATTGCGGCGCCGTGGCGACCAGCCTCGTCAATGCCGCCTGGTCTCGCGGCCTGGGCGCGGTCATCAACAGCCAGGGCATCATGCAGTCCCCGGTGGTGCGTGAGCATGCCGGGATCGCCGATGATCAGGTGATCATGAAGAGCATCGCGCTGGGTTGGCCGGACGAAAGCTTCCCGGCGAACGCCGTCGTGTCCGAGCGCAAGTCTGTCGATGAGGCCGCGGTGTTCGTCGGCTTCGATGACCCGGCCATCGGCTGATTGGGGGGGCAAGGCGTTTTCGCCGTGGTGAGCCGGGCCGTTTACCGCGGCCGGTGACCTTTCGGTCCCGGCCGCGGGAATGCTCTCAGCGACCGCGGAACACCGGCGGGCGCTTCTCGACAAAGGCGAGCGACGCGGCCTTGTGATCCTCGGTCATCATGGTGCGGACCATGTGGATCGCCTCGGCGTCCATGGTTTCGGACAGGGTGCCGTGCTCGGCGATGGCGAGGTTCTTTTTCATGTAGCCGATGGCCACGGTCGGCAGGTCGGCGAGCCGGCGGGCGAGGGCGGCGCCCTCCCGGACCAGATCGGCGGCCGGCACTGCGCGGTTGACCACGCCCAGCCGGGCGGCCTCGGCGCCGCTGATCACGTCGGCGGTGAAGTAGAGCTCACGGGCCTTGGCCGGTCCGACAAGCTTGGACAGGAAGTAGCTGCCGCCATAGTCGCCGGACGCGCCGATCTTCGAGAAGGCCGTGGTCATCTTGGCGTCCTCGGACGCGATGCGGAAATCGCAGGCCAGAGCGATGGACAGGCCGGCGCCGGCCGCCGCGCCGGGGATGACCGCCAGCGTCGGCTTGGGCATCTCGTGCAGCCAGCGGCTGAAGTCCATCCCGTTGCGGAGTCCGTTGACCCGCTGATCGAAGGTCGGCGCCTCGCCCGGCCCCTTGGCGGCCACGAAGCCCTTTACGTCGCCGCCCGCGCAGAAGGCGCCGCCCGCGCCGGTGATGACCACCGCGCGCACGTTCGGATCGAGCGCCAGCCGCGGCGCGGCAGCCGACAGGGCCGCCAGCAGCTCGCCGGTCAGAGCGTTGCGCGCCTCCGGCCGGTTCATGGTCAGGGTGGCGATGCCGTCCTCGAAGGTCTCGATCAGCTGGTCGGTCATGGTCGTCGTCCTTGTTCGGAGGCGCGCGTGTCGCGGGGTCGGCCGGCAGCCTAGATCAGCGTCCGAAGCCGGGCCAACGTGAGATTTGCATTGACCCGACGGCGCCCACTCCTAGGGTGTCGATCAAACAACTGTTTGACGCAGAGTCGGGCGCGCCGCAATCGCCGCGTTCTCCGACCGATCCGGGGAGACCGCCATGAACAAGATCGTCGACATCCGTCCCGACGCCGAGGCCGAGCTGAACAACCTCGCCATGTCGGAGTCGGCCAAGCCCCTGATGGAGGCGGTCAAGCGCCACATCGCGGAGAATGTCGAGCCGATCACCGAGGAGTTCTTCCGGCTGGGCGAGAACCGCACTGACCGCTGGAGTTGGGCGCCCGGCCAGCTCGAACTGCTGGAGACCGCCAAGGACAAGGCCAAGGCCTCGGGCCTGTGGAACTTCTTCCTGCCGGAGAGCGAGATCGGCCGCGGCCTCACCAACCTAGACTACGCCTATATCGCCGTCGAACTGGGCAAGAGCCCGCTGGCGTCGGAGAGCCTGAACTGTTCGGCGCCCGACACGGGCAACATGGAAGTCCTGGAGCGCGTCGGTACTCCCGAGCAGAAGGAGCGCTGGCTCAAGCCGCTGCTGAACGGCGAGATCCGCTCCTGCTACGCCATGACCGAGCCGGGCGTGGCCTCGTCGGACGCCAAGAACATCTCGACCCGCGCCGAGCTGATCGGCGGCGAATGGGTCATCAATGGCGAGAAATACTACATCTCCGGCGCCGGCGATCCGCGCTGCAAGATCATGATCTGCATGGTCAAGACCAGTCCGGACGCCGCGTCGCAGTACCAGCAGTCCCAGATCCTCATCCCCATGGACACGCCCGGGGTCGAGATCATCGGACCGATGCACGTGTTCGGCCATGACCACGCGCCGCGCGGCCACATGCACCTGAAGCTGAACAACGTCCGGGTGCCGCAGGAGAACATCCTTCTGGGCGAGGGGCGCGGCTTCGAGATCAGCCAGGTGCGCCTGGGCCCGGGCCGCATCCACCACTGCATGCGTTCGATCGGCAAGGCCGAGCGCGCTCTGGACCTGATGGTCAAGCGGGCCACCACCCGCGTCGCCTTCGGCAAGCCCCTGATCCAGCTGGGCAAGAACCTGGAGCTGGTCTCCCGCGCCCGCATCGAGATCGAGGCCATGCGGCTGATGGTGCTGAAGGCCGCCAAGGCGATGGACGTTCTGGGCAACCGCGAGGCCCGCATCTGGGTCAGCATGGTCAAGGCCATGGTGCCGGAGAAGGTCTGCGAGATCATCGACCAGGCGATCCAGATCCACGGCGCCACCGGACTGTCGGAATGGACGCCGCTGGCCGAGCTCTACACGGATGTGCGCCACCTCCGCTTCGCCGATGGCCCCGACGAAGTGCACCACATGGTGGTCGGCCGCGCCGAACTTACCCGGCACTGAGGCCGTGTCGGCCCTTCCCGAACGGGAGGGCCGGGACCTCAGTCCGGCACGCCTGGGCTGCCGACCGGAAACAACGGTTCCATCAAGCGACAGAGCCGGCGAAGGGCGCTATGATGCACCTTTGGGTTGTTGACCGTTCGTCCCGGCATCACCCGTGAAAGGCCGGCGCGGTGACGCGCCGGTCTCTTGCCATTGAGGTCGCTGTTGCCGATCTATGCCAATACCCGTCGATCAGCATCGATGATCGACTTGGCGGACAAGCGCGTTCCTGAGGGCGGGGATCGTGTGGGACTGAACAGCACGGCGGGCCAGGCCTGGCGCTTTCTGAGTGACTTCGTCCGCTTCGGCGGCCGGCGCATGGGTGGTGCGGCGATTCTGGTCGGGCTGGGCGCGCTCGTCGAGGGTCTGGGCATCCTGATGCTGGTCCCGCTCCTGGCCATGGTGACGGGAACCGGCGAGGGGAGCGGCTGGATCGCCGGCCTGGCCAGACCCGTGCTTGAGCTGTTCGAGGACCAGTCTCGACTTACCACGCTGGCGGCCTTCCTGGCTGTGTTCGGGTGTCTGATCGCTGTCCGCTCGGTGATCATCCTGATGCGCGACCTGGCCCTGACTCGCCTGCAGATGGGGTTCGTGGAGGATCGGCGGCTTGCCATCATCGGCGGTCTCGCCGCCACCAACTGGGAGACGGTCAGCCGCCTTTCCCACGCGCGAATCGCCCATGTCATGAGCGCCGATATCCAGCGATGCGCGGCGGCGGCGGCGTTCGCCGTGCAGGCCAGTGTCGCGGCGGTCATGCTTGTCGCCCAGTTGATCCTGGCCTTTCTGCTATCGCCGGAACTCGCCGCCCTGAGTCTTGCCCTGCTGATCGTCGCCGGCCTGCTGCTCGGCCCCGCGGTAGTCCGCGCTCACCTGAGGGGCCGGGAAGCGACAACGGGCCAGTTCGCCCTGACCCGGGATACGGGACAGTTCCTCGGCGGCTTGAAACAGGCGTTCACTCAGAATCGGCAGGCGGCCTTCGTACTCCAGGCGCGCGAGACGCTGGACGCCCTGCGCCTGAGCCGTATCGCCTTCGTCCGCCAGAGCACGGGCGCCCGGATGACCCTCACCGCGGCCGCGTCCGCCATCGCCGGGGTGTCGCTGCTGGTCGGCTATGGCGTCCTGCGGCTTGAGCCCGCTGTGTTGATGACCCTGCTGTTTGTCCTGTCGAGGATCGCCGGTCCCGTGGGGCAGATTCAGCAGGGCGCGTTGCAGCTGGCCCACGCCCTTCCCGCCTATGCCCTGGTCAGGGCGCTGGAGGCGGACCTCAAGGCGGCCACGCCGTCCCCGCAGCCCGTGACCGCCGCCGACCCGGCTCTGCCACATTTCGCGCCGGTGACGTTCGAGGCCGTCAGTTTCAGTCATCGCCCCGTAAATGATCAGGAATCTGACGGCGCGCGAGGCGTGATCGACCTCCGACTGGTCCTGGAGCCGGCCAGCTTCGTCGGCCTGTCCGGCCCCTCGGGATCTGGCAAGACCACATTCGCCGACCTGCTGTCGGGCCTGTACCTGCCTGCCTCCGGCCGGATATCGGTCGGCGGTCGTCCGCTGGACAGCGCGGCGGCGCGCGCCTGGCGAGATCGCATCGCCTATGTGCCGCAGGACCCTTTCCTGTTCCACGACACGATCCGGCGGAACCTGCTGGCGTCAACGCCGGAAGCCACGGAGCCGCAGCTGTGGGAGGCCCTCCGGATCGCCGGAGCCGAGGAGCTGGTCCGCCGCCAGCTGAACGGGCTCGACACGCTTATTGGGGAGCGGGGCGGTCAAGTGTCCGGCGGAGAGCGCCAGCGACTCGCCCTTGCCGCCGCGCTTCTCCGTCGGCCGGAGGTGTTCATCCTCGACGAGGCCACCAGCGCCGTGGATGTCGAGACCGAACGGGGCATGCTGGAGCGCCTGCGGGCCGCCTTCTCCATGTCGATGATCGTCATCATCGCACACCGTGCCGAGAGCCTGAGCCTTTGCGACCGCGTCTTCATGCTGGTCGATGGTCGTCTGGTGGGAGTCACCGAGCAGGGCGACGCATCCGGGTAACTTGCCGCCACAGCCACATCGGACCTCTGAGCAGCGGGTACAGGATCCAAAGCCCTGTAGGCAGTTTCAGCGAGAAAACCAGGGTCCAGTCGACAAGGCAGGCCTGGATCTCCTCGCGGCAAATCCGCCAGTCATCGATGAGCAGCAGGTGAGCCAGTTCGACCTGGCTCGGGCGCAAAGGGACCTGTCGGGCGCTCCCGGCCCGATCAGATCGGTCAACGGCTCTGCTCCCCGCGCGCTTCCTCTGTCCGTCGCTCATCGCCGGGCGTGGTGGGGGGCGCAAGCCTTGATGCGACGTCCCTGGCGCCTCGACCGTGATCGTCGTTCACATAAATCTCCCCGACTGGCCGGATTGCATCTCGCAACAGCGGGACCGGCGGGCCATCATAGGAGCCAGCAATCCGCCGAAGAGCGGGTGTGGGCAGGAAGTGAAGAGGAAACGGCGTCGTGCACTATGCGGAACTCGACCAGGCTTGGGCTGAACTGACGGGGCCTGGCGGGCCATTCGAGATCACGACCGTGGATGTCGGCGGCGTGCCGATCCGGACCTTCGTCGCCGCGCCGCCCAGCGTGCGGGAGCTGTGGCTGTCGACGCTGGCGTTCGCTGATCGCGACTACCTCGTCTACGCGGACGAGCGGATCACCTACGGCGAGGCCCACGGTCAGGTGGCGGCCATCGCCAACTGGATGATGGATCAGGGCGTGCGTCCGGGCGACCGGGTGGCCGTCGCCATGCGCAACTATCCCGAATGGATGCTGATCTACTGGGCCGGCGTGTCGATCGGCGTGGCGGTGGTGGGCATGAACGCCTGGTGGACCGCCGTCGAGATGGCCTACGGCCTGAAGGATTCCGCGCCCAAGGTCGTGTTCGCCGACGCCGAGCGTATCGACCGCATCGGCGAACAGCCGGGCATGCTGGGCCAGGCCCTCCTCGTCGCCGTGCGGGCCGACAACGCGCCGGCGGGCGCGGTAGCCTTCGCCGATGTCCTGGCGCGCGGCGGCGCCCTGCCGGAGCTGGCGATCGACCCTGAGGCCGACGCCTGCATCTTCTATACCTCGGGCACGACGGGCTTTCCCAAGGGCGCCCAGCTGACCCATCGCGGCTGCGTCAACAATCTGATGAACATGATGTTCGCCGGTCAGGTGACCGCCCTTGCGACCCAGCGGGCCACCGGCGTCATCCCCGACCCCGAGGCGCCGGTCCCGATCCCGGTGACCCTGGTCACCACGCCGCTGTTCCATGTCACGGCCAACAACTGCGGCGCCTACGCCACCACGGCGGCCGGCGGAAAGATGGTGCTGATGTACCGGTGGGACGCCGGCGAGGCGCTGAAGCTGATCGAGCGCGAGCGGGTCAGCAGCGTCAGCGGCGTGCCGGTCATGGCCCGTGAGCTGGTCACCCATCCCGACTTCAGCCGGGTCGACACCTCCAGCCTGCTGACGGTCGGCGGCGGCGGCGCCCAGATCCAGCCGGATCTGGTCGACAAGATCGAGAAGACCGTGGCCACGGCCCGTCCAAACACCGGCTACGGCATGACCGAGACCTGCGGCATCATCACCTCGATCTCCGGCGATTTCTTCGTCGACAAGCCGGCCAGCTGCGGCCGGGCCATGCCCAGCTTCGAGGCCAAGGTCGTGGACGACGACGGCGCCACCCTGCCTCCCGGCCAGACCGGTGAGCTCTGGGTGCGGGGCGCCTCGGTGATCAAGGGCTACATCAACCGTCCCGACGCCACGGCCGAGTCGATCACCGACGGCTGGCTGCACACCGGGGACGTCGCCCGGATCGACGAGCAGGGGTTCATCTTCCTCGTCGACCGGAAGAAGGACATGGTCCTGCGTGGCGGCGAGAACGTCTACTGCGCCGAGGTCGAGGCGACGCTGCACCAGCACCCGGCCGTGGCCGAATGCTGCGTGTTCGGCGTGCCCGACGCGCGGTTGGGCGAGGAGGTCGCCGCCGCCGTGGTCCTGCGCCCCGGGGAGTCCATCTCGGCCGAGGCGCTGCGGCAGCACTGCATTGGTTTGGCCGCCCGCCACAAGGCGCCGCGCTATGTCTGGCTGCTGGACGAGCCTCTGCCGCGCAACGCCAGCGGCAAGTTCCTCAAGCGCGAGCTGCGCGACCGGCTCCGCCTAGAGGAAGCGGCCTGACGGCAGTCGCAGGAGACCGATCATGAGCTTCGACACGCCGCTCGCCATCGCCGGTCCGCTGCGCCATCCGCGGCAGATGCTGGGCGACCAGGAGTACGGCGGCCACGCCTCGATCCACGACGACGCCATGGCCGAGAAGCTCGGCTTCCGCGCCGGCCCGATCGAGGGGCCGACCCACTTCAGCCTTTTCCCGCCGCTGCTGGAGAAGATCTGGGGCCGCGCCTGGCATGAGCAGGGCTGCATCTCGTCCCACTACCTGAACATGGTGGTCGAGGGCGAAGCGGTGCGCGCCTTCGCCGAGATCCCGGCCGAGGGCGCGACGATGACCCGGGTCTGGGCCGAGAAGGCCGACGGCACGCCGGTGCTCGAGGCCAGCGCCAGCCTGGGCCGGGACGCCGGACCGACCCTGCTCGAGCAACGGATGGCGGGCCTTCGTCCGCCGGGGAAACTGCTGATCCTGGAGGACCTCGAGGTCGGCATGACCGGCGCGCGCGACGAGGTCGTTCGCATGGATCCCGACCAGCACATGGGCGCGCTCTATCCGTTCAGTCTGAACGAGAAGCTGGCGGCCATCACCGAAACCTCCCCCTGGTACAGCGACGCCGCAGCCTCGCCCTGGGGCCGGGCCATCATCCCGCTGGAGATGATCAGCGTGCTGGCCGAATACTCGAGCCGGCAGGCGGAGTTCCCGGTGAAGGGGCCGGCCGTGGGCCTGTTCGCCGACCAGGAGATCCGCCTGATCGACGGGCCGCTGTTCGTCGGCGAGGACTATGTCCTGCGCCGGGAGATCGTCGCCCTGGCCGAGAGCAAGCGCACCGAGTCCTACTGGGTTCGCACCCGCATTTTCGACTCTGCCGGGACCCGGCAGGTCGCCGAGATGCTGCTCAACCACGCCACGCTGAAACACTCATACGCCGGATACGCCGAGGCGGGCTGAGCCACGGTCGCAAGGGGGCAGGAACATGGACGTCAGGAACAAGGTCGTGGTCGTCACGGGCGGCGCCGAAGGCATCGGGGCGGCGCTCTGCCGTCGCTTCGCCCGCGCCGGAGCGGCCGTGGTGGTCGTGGCTGACCGCAACGGCGCCGGCGCCGCGGCGGTGGCGGCGGAAATCGGCGGCGAGGCGGTGACGCTGGATGTCTCCGACGGCGACGCCACGGCCGCGATGGTGGCCGATGTGGAGCTCCGTCACGGGGGCATCGACCTGTTCTGCTGCAACGCCGGCGTCGGCGACGGCGATCCGGACCGCAACAGCGCCGCGTCCTCGCCGGACGCTGTCTGGCAGAGGGCCTGGAACGTGAATGTCATGGCCCACGTCCATGCCGCCCGGGCGGTGATCCCCGGCATGGTCGCCCGGGGCGGCGGCTACATCCTCAACACCGTTTCGGCGGCGGGCCTGCTGTCGCAGATCGGCGGCGCGGTCTATTCGACCACAAAGCACGCTGCTGTGGGCTTCGCGGAATCGCTGTCGATCACCCATGGCGACCACGGCATCAAGGTTTCGATCCTTTGCCCGCAGGGCGTCGACACCGCCATGCTCCGCGCCGGCGGCTCCGGCTCACCGCAAAGCCTGGACGGGGTGCTGACGGCGGACGAAGTGGCCGAGAGCGTCCTCGCCGGCCTGGCCGAAGAGCGCTTCCTGATCCTGCCCCACGCCGAGGTACTCACCTACATTCAGCGCAAGACGGCCGACTACGACCGCTGGCTCGGCGGCATGCGCCGGCTGCGCGCGCGGGTCATGGCGCCCGCCGCCTCGTGACGCAGACCCCGCCGGAGCGGCCGCCCGCGCCCCCCTTCGCGGCGGCGTCGCTGATCGCGGTGATCTTCATCAACATGCTGGGCTTCGGGATCATCGTCCCGTTGCTGCCCTTCTACGCCAAATCGTTCGACGCGCCGCCCTGGCAGATGGCGCTGATTTTTTCGGCCTACTCGGTCGGCGCCTTCTTCGGCGAGCCGTTCTGGGGACGACTGTCCGACCGGCTGGGCCGCAAGCCGATCCTGATCTGGACGATCACCGCCAATTGCCTCTGCTACCTGGCGCTGGCCTTCGCGCCCAGCATCTGGGCGGCGTTCCTGATCCGGCTCGTGGGCGGGATGGCGGCCGGCAACGGCGCCGTCATCCAGGGCTATATCGCCGACGTCACCCCGCCGGAAAAGCGCGCCCGGCAGCTGTCGTACCAGGGCGCGGCCTGGAACGTCGGCCTGATCGTCGGCCCCTCGATCGGCGGCCTGTTCGCTCACACGGATGCCGGCCCCGCCGGTTTCCGCATCCCGTTGTTCATCGCCTCGGGCCTGGCCCTGCTGTGCGTTATCGCCATCGCGCTCTTCATCCGCGAGAGCCGGATCCGCGAGACCGGTTTCACCGACCGGCCCAGCCGCTGGGCGGCGATGGAGGAGGCGTTCCGGCATCCGGTCATCGGCCGTCTGATGCTGCTGACCTTCCTGATCGGCTTCGCCTTCACCGGCATCGAATCGGTGTTCGGCCTCTGGGCCCAGGCCCGGTTCGACTGGGGCCCCCGTGATGTCGGCCTCAGCTTCGCCTTCGTCGGCATAGCCGCCTTCTTCACACAGACCCTGATCACCGGTCGCCTGTCCGAAAGGTTCGGGGAAGGGCCCATGCTGGCCGCCGGGATGGCGCTGACGGTGGTGGCGATGATCCTGCAGATCTTCTCGACCGGCGGGGTCATGACCACGGTCCTGATGTGCCTGACGGCCATGGGCCAGTCGGTGGCCTTTCCCAATGTCGGAGCCATGATCTCCCGGGTCGCCGATCCGCATCGGCAGGGCCAGATCATGGGCCTGAACAACGCCGCGGGAGCGCTGGCGCGCGTCGCCGGTCCGCTGAGCGTCAGCCTGGTGTTCGCCGCCTACATCAATGGACCGTTCGTGCTGGCGGCCCTGGTGGTCGCCCCGGCCATCTTCCTGGCCGTCTCGGCCAGCCGGCGTGCACGCCCGTCATCCTGACAGGGCGAGGCGGTTTGCAATCGGATGGGCCGTCCCTAAGGTGCCGGCCAACAACAAAGAGGAACGCCCAGATGGACCTTCAGCTCGCCGGCAAGAACGCGGTCATTCTCGGAGGGACGCGCGGCATCGGCCGGGCCATCGCCGAAACCCTGGCGGCCGAGGGCGCGAACGTCGCCGTCTGCGCCCGCAACGCCGACCAGGTGGCGGAGGCTGTCGCGGCGCTCGCCAAATCCGGCGTCAAGACGACGGGCAAGTCCGTCGACATCATGGACGGCCCGGCGCTGAAGGCCTGGATCGGGGAGGCCGCAGACGAACTGGGCGGCATCGACATCCTGGTCTCCAACGCCGGCGCCATGGCCCAGGGCGCCGATCCCGCCTCGTGGGAGCAGAACTTCAAGCTCGACGTGCTGGGCATGGTCAACGCCTTCGACGCGGCCAGGCCTTTCCTGCTCAAGGCCGCGGCCGCCAACGGCGACGCGTCGTTCGTGATCATCGCCTCGGTCTCGGCGGCCGAGGCCGACAACGGCAGCTCCTACGGCCCGATCAAGGCCGCGCTGATCCACTTCGCCAAGGGGTTGGCCCGGCAGTACGCCGGCAAGCACCTGCGCACCAACGTCGTCTCGCCCGGCACGGTCTATTTCGCGGGCGGCGTCTGGGAGATGGTCGAGAAGAACCTGCCGGAGATGTTCAAGGGCGCGATGGAGCGCAATCCGATGGGCCGCATGGCGACGCCGCAGGATGTGGCCAACGCCGCCGTCTTCCTCGCAAGTCCCGTGTCATCCTTCACAACCGGCGTGAACCTGCTGGTCGACGGCGCGATCAGCCGGCGGGTGAACTTCTAGGCAGGCTCCGGGCCGAAGTTCCCGCTTTCATGCCGTTCGGTAATGCGCGGGATAGTCGGCTGAAACGTAAGGGAGCGCCCGTCATGTCCTATCCTCTGCCCAACGCCTCTATCGATCTGAGCGGCAAGGTGGCCCTGGTCACAGGGGCCTCGTCGGGCCTCGGCAAGCGCTTCGCGCAGGTACTGGCGCGCCAGGGGGCGAAGGTGGCGATCACCGGCCGCCGGCTGGACCGGCTCGAGGCCCTGGCGGCCGAGATCGCGGCCGACGGCGGCGTCGCGGCCCCGCTGGCGCTGGACGTCACCGACACCGACCAGCTGCTGGCCGTGATCGGCCGGGCGGAAGACGCGCTCGGGCCGGTCGACATCCTGATCAACAACGCCGGCATCCCGGATGCCCAGCGCGCGACGAAGATGTCGGTAGAACTGATCGACGCGGTGATGGACACCAATGTCCGCGCCCCCTGGATCCTGGCCTGCGAGTTCGCGCGGCGGCGGATGGAGGCCAAGGCGCCGGGGCGGATCATCAACATCGCCTCGATGGCCGCCTACAGCTATCGCGGGGAGGGCGCGGCCCTCTATTCGGTCAGCAAGGCGGCCGTGGTGCGGATGACCGAGGCCCTGGCCGTCGAGTGGTCGAAGTTCCACATCAACGTCAACGCCATCGCGCCCGGGGCCTTTGCCTCCGAGATGATGGACGGCATGCTCGAGCGGATGGGCGACATCAGCCAGCACATGCCGCGCAAGCGGATCGGCGATCCGGCGCAACTGGACAGCACGCTGCTCTACCTCTGCTCGCCGGCCTCCGACGCGGTGACCGGGACCAGCATCAAGGTCGACGACGGCCAGGGCGGCCGCTGAGTCGGAAAACAAGAAAAGCAAGGGAACGCACCATGAAGCTCTACACCTCAATGGGGCCGAACCCGCACATGGTGCGGATGTTCGCGGCCGAGAAAGGCCTGACCCTTGAGACGGTCGAGGTCGACCTGATGGGCGGCGAGAACCGTCGCCCGCCCTACGCCCAGACCGTCAATCCGGCCGGCCAGACTCCGGCCCTGGTGCTCGATGACGGGACGCTCATCGCGGAGATCACGGTCATCTGCGAGTATCTGGAAGAGCGCCATCCCACGCCTGCGCTGATCGGGGCCACGCCCGAGGAGCGGGCCGAGACCCGGATGTGGACCCGCCGTATCGACCTCAACATCTGCGAACCGCTCGCCAACGGCTTCCGCGCCGCCGAAGGGCGTCGCATCTTCGAGAACCGCATGAAGCTGGTCGGGGCCGAGGGCGCCGCCGAACTCAAGGCCATCGCCCGCGACCGCCTGCTCTGGCTGGACGGCCAGATGCAGGGCCGGGAGTTCATCTGCGGTGATCGCTTCAGCCTGGCCGACGTGCTGCTGTTCGCCTTCCTCGCCTTCGGGGCGCAGGTCGGGCAGCCGATTCCGGATGAGGCGAGCTGGGTGAAGGCCTGGTTCGCCCGCGTCCAGGCGCGGCCGTCCGCCGCCGCCTGACCGGCGACATCACAAGAACAACACCGATAAACAGACCCAGGGAGACCGCCGCCATGTCGATCGACTTCGAGATTCCGCCCGAGGCCAAGGCCGTTCGCGAGAAGGTTCGCCAGTGGGTGAACGACGAATGCAAGCCCGCCGAGAAGGCCCTGCTGGCCGGAGGCGACTACAAGACCATCCTCGGCGAACTTCGCACCAAGGCCCGGGCCCAGGGCCTGTGGTGTCCCTTCATCCCTGTGGAGCATGGCGGCATGGGTCTTGGCCCGCTGGCCAACGCCCTGGTGCAGATGGAGCTCGGCGAAAGCTACCTCGGCGCCCTGTCGATGAATACGCAGGGTCCTGACGACGCCACGATGATGACCCTGCTGGCGCACGGCACCGAGTACCAGAAGGAGAAGTTCCTCAAGCCGTTGCTCAATGGCGAGAAGCGCATCTGCTACTCGATGACCGAAAAGGCCGCCGGCGCCGACGCCACCGGCATGCGCACCACGGCCGTCAAGGACGGCAACGAGAACTACATCCTCAACGGGGAAAAGTGGTTCTCCTCCGCCGCCAGCGTCGCCGACATCGCGCTGGTGATGGCCCGCACCGACCCGGACGCGCCGCGTCACCAGCAGTTCTCGACCTTCATCGTTGAGCTGCCCAACCCCGGCTACCGGATCGTGCGCGACATCGAGACCATGGCCGCCGAAGGCCCCCTGTCCCACATTCTCGGCGGCGGCCACTCCGAGATCGAGATCAAGGATCTGGTTGTTCCCGCCGAGAACCTGCTCGGCGGCGAGGGCAACGGCTTCAACATGGGCCAGCACCGGCTTGCCTACGGTCGTCTGCGCCACGGCATGCATAACGTCTCGATGGCCCAGCGGGCGCTGGATCTGGCGGTGGCGCACGTCACCCAGCGAACCACGTTCGGCAAGCCTCTGCATGAGCGCCAGGGTGTCCAGTTCATGCTCGCCGACTGCGCGCAGGACATCTACATCGCCCGGCTGATGCTCCTGCACATCGCCTACAAGGCGGAGAAGGGCCTGGACCTGCGCCAGGAGAACGGCATCGCCAAGGTGTTCCTGGCCAACATGGTCCACCGGGTCGTCGACACCGCCATCCAGCTGCACGGTGCGCTCGGCTACTCGATGGATACGCCGCTGGCCCGCTGGTACACCCACATCCGCAGCCAGCGCCTGGTCGACGGGCCGGACGAGGTTCACCGCTGGACCACCGGCCGCAATGTGATCAAGGCCTTCCAGCAGCACGGCACCACGGCCTCGGCGGTGGGCGGCGACCTGATCTAGGCCCGGTCGGGCTCGTCGTCAGGACCCTCGCGAAGATGATCGTCGAGGATCCTGGCGGCGTCGCCCTGCGGATCATCGTACTGCCCGGCCCGAAGGGTCCACCAGAAGGCGACCAGGCCGGTCAGTCCGAGCAGCACCGAAAACGGTGCGAGCAGCAGAAAGATGTTCATGTCGCCCGCCTGCCCAGGCCCATCCGCATGGCGTTGAGGATCACGACCAGCGACGAGCCGGACATGGCCAGCGCCGCGACGAACGGATTGATCAGGCCGAACATCGCCGCGGGCGCGGCGACCATGTTGTAGAGCGCGGAGAAGGCGAAGTTCTCCAGCACGCGATGCCGCGCCTTCCGCGCAACGGCGATCGCGTCCGGCACGGCCATCAAGCCGCCCGAGAACACGAGGTCGGCGGCGTTCTGGCTCGCATCGACGGCTGACCCCGGCGCCATGGAGGCATGGGCCTTGGCAAGGGCGGCGGCGTCGTTGAGCCCGTCGCCCACCATCAGCACCTTGCGCTCCGAGGCCTGCAGCCGCTCGACGATGGTGACCTTGTCGAAGGGGGTGACGCCCGCCGTCCAGCGGTGGATCCCGGCCTTCGTCGCGGCCGCCTGGACTGGCCCCGCGACATCGCCGGACACCACCTCGACCCAGATGCCCATATCCTGCAGCGCCGCAACGGCGGCCCTGGCGTCCTCGCGCAGGCTGTCCTGAAAGGCGAAACGCATCTTCGTATCGCCGTCATAACCGAACCAGAGTTCGGTCTCGGACGCGGCTGAGGACTCGACCCCCACGAAAGCCGCCCTGCCGAGGCGGGCCTTTCGGCCGTCGATGACCCCTTCCACACCCATGCCGGCGACCTCGACGATGTCGGTGGCGACCTCGCCGCAGCCGGCGGCCTCCGCAAGCGACCGCGCCAGGGGGTGGCGGGACGCGCGGGCCAGGGGGGCGGCCAGGGCGATGACCGACGCGGGGGCGTCGATCAGGCGCGGCCGGCCTTCGGTCAGGACGCCGGTCTTGTCGAACACCACATGGGTGATCTCGGCCAGTCGCTCCAGCGCCGCACCGCTCTTGACCAGGACGCCTCGCCGGAAAAGCCGCCCGGAGGCGACGATCTGGACGGCGGGCACGGCCAGGCCGAGCGCGCAGGGACAGGTGATGATCAGCACGGCCGCGGCGCGAAGCAGCGCCTCCCTCGGCCCCAGGCCAACCGCCCATACGCCCGCGAAGGTCAGGACCGCGAGGGTGTGGACGATGGGCACGTAGAGCGCCGCGGCCTTGTCGGCGAGCCTGACATAGGCCGAGCGGCTCTGTGCGCCGGCTTCCATCAGCCTGGCGATGGCGGCGACGGCGGAGTCTTCCGAACGGGCGACGGCGCGCAGCACCAGTCGCCCCGAGAGGTTCAACGCCCCGGCATGGGTGCGCTTGCCGGGCCGGGCCAGCGTGGCGGCCGTCTCGCCGCTGATCAGCGCATTGTCGAGGTCCGACGCGCCATCCTCGACCACGGCGTCGACAGGGATGCGGTCGCCCGGAACAACGACCAGGCGGTCGCCGACCTCGACGTCCCGGACGGGTACGGTGCGCTCCAGGCCGTCATCGCCCAGACGGGTGGCCGAGGGGACCTGCAGGGCCAGCAGGTCGCGGGCGGCGCTGCGCGCCGTCAGGCGGAGCTTGTGGTCAAGGTAGCGGCCGATCAGCAGCAGGAAGAGCAGGGTGACGGCGGCGTCGAAATAGGCGTGCTGGCCCTTCTGGAAGGTCTCCGAGAAGCTGACGATCAGGGTCAGGATGACGCCGATCGAGATCGGCACGTCCATATTGGCCTTGCCGCGACGCAGCGAGGTCCAGGCCGACCTGAAGAACGGCATGCCGGCGAACAGCGCGCAGGGCGTCGCGATCGCGGCGGCGAACCAGTACATGATCTCACGCGTCGTGCCGTCCAGCTCCTGGCCGAACAGGCCCGCCCAGACCGGGACGGTGAACATCATGACATTGCCGGCCCCGAAGCCGGCGACGCCCAGCGCGAGGGCGAGATCGCGCCCCTCCTTGTCTTCCTTCTCGATGGCCTGGGCAGGATCGAACGGCGTCGCCGGATAGCCGGCAGCGGTCAGGGCATCGACGATCGTGGCGGCGTCGCCGGCCTTTGGCGACAGGGTCACCGCCAGTTTGCCGGTGGTCAGGTTGAACCGGGCCGCCTCGACGCCGGACAGCCCCCGGGCGGTCTTCTCGATCTTCGCCAGGCAGGCGCCGCACCGGGCGCCGGTGACCAGCAGCTCGAGCCGACCTCGGGCGTCGGCGTCACGAGCGACGAAGGCGGAAAGGTCGCGAGCGGCGAGGGCGTTCACGGCGCGACCACCCGCCGACCGGTCTCGAACCGCACGCCGTTCGGTCCGGTCGCCAGCACGTCGATGTCCCAGGCGCCCGAAAGATCCGCCTCTGCCACGTAACGCCCCTCGCCGCGTCCCTTCAACGACAGAGTCTGACCGCCGACGTCGGTCGCCGGCCGGTCCAGGTTGGCCTCGACGATCAGTCCATCTACGCCCTGGCCTGCCTTGTCGGTGATGACCAGTTCGACGACGCCGTCGCGGCCGGCGGCGAGAGTGGCGCTCCAACCGAGCTTGGCCTGGGCCGCCCGCTTCTCCAGCGTCCGGTCGTAGAGCAGTCCGGCCTCGTAGGGGTTCTTGGCCACCTGTCCGGAGAAGGTCCGGTAGGCCAGGCTGATGAAGACGGCGTCGACGGCGGCGATCAGTCCGAAGAAGAGCACGAAGGCCACCAGCACGTGCCGGCCCTTGATCGTGAAGTGCGGGGGCGGGGTCAGGTCGGTCATCGGGCGTTTGCCTCACCGGACAGGAAGTTGGTCTGGACGTGCGCCTCGCCGGTCGGGGAGGTCATGGTCACCTCGACGGGCATGTTTGCGGCGGTGATCGCGGCGGGGGCCGCGGTGACGAAAACACGGACGGCGCGGACCTCGTCCGGCTTGACCACGACCGCGAGCCTGTCTGTCGCGGTGGCGGCGCCGGGCGTCTTCAGCTGGGCGCCGGCGACACCGTTGATCGCGATGGTGAAGGTCTGCGGCTCGAAACTGCGGTTCGTGATCTTCAGCGTGTAGCCGTTGCGGATCGAGCCGTCATGCAGCCGAACGAAGGTGGGATTTCGGTCGCGCAGGACGTGCAGATCGACCGCTGAGCGGTGGGTCAGACCCCAGATCATGAGGCCGCTCACGATGGTCAGGGCCACTGTGTAGAACACGGTCCGCGATCGCACGAACCGGTACAGTTTGCCGACGCCGCCGGTCTCGCGCGTCGCCACGGCGTGGTCCGTGTCGTAGGAGATCAGGCCGCGCGGACGGTCAACCCTGACCATGACCTCGTCGCAGGCGTCGATGCACAGGCCGCAGTTGATGCACTCCAGCTGGGCGCCGTCCCGGATGTCGATGCCCATCGGGCAGACCACGACGCACTGGTTGCAGTCTATGCAATCGCCGCGGCCGTCCCAGCTCTGGGTCTTCTTGTGCGGGCCGCGGGGCTCACCCCGGTCCCGGCGATAGGTGACCTGCAGGGAGTGGTTGTCCAGCATGGCGCCCTGGATGCGGGGCCAGGGGCACATGTAGGTGCAGACCTGCTCCCGCATGGTTCCGGCGAAGACGTAGGTCGTCGCCGTCAGGATGGCGCAGGACACATAGGCGGTCATCGGAGCGGTCCCGACCCAGAAGGTCCGGATCAGGGTCGGCGCGTCGTGGAAATAGAAGATCCAGGCGCCGCCGGTGCCGAAGGCGATGCCAAGCCAGACCCCATGCTTGCCGGTCTTGCGCCAGAGCTTGTTCAGACTCATCGGCGAGGCGTCGAGCTTCATCCGGGCGTTGCGGTCGCCCTCGAACAGCCGCTCGACGGCGATGAACAGATCCGTCCAGACGGTTTGTGGGCAGATGTAGCCGCACCACAGGCGGCCAAACAGGGCCGTGATCAGGAACAGGGCCAGCGCGGCCATCACCAGCAGGCCGGTGATGAAGTAGACTTCCTGAGGCCAGAGCTGGATGAAGAAGAAGTAGAACCGCCGCCCGGTGAAATCGACCAGCACCGCCTGGTCAGGCAGGGCTCCGGGGCGCTCCCAGCGGATCCAGGGCACGATGTAGTAGACCGCCAGGGTGGCGACCAGCAGCGCCCATTTGATCATCCGCCAGCGGCCATGGACCAGCTTGGGATAGATGGGCACGCGCGGCTGATAGAGGCTGCCGCCGCCTTCGCCGGCCTTGCGGCGAGCGGCTGCGGCGGCCGAGACCGGACCCGGAGCGCCATCCGGGTTGGGGGGGCTGGTCCGGTCTATGACGAAGGTCACGGCGGCTACTGACCCGAGTTGGCGTGGATGTAGACCGCGAGCGCCTTGATGGTCTCGGGACTGAAGCGACCGCCCCAGGCCGGCATGACGCCGCCCCGGCCGTTGTGGATCTGGCCGTTGATCGCGGCGCGATCAGCGCCATAGAGCCATTCAGCGTCGGTCAGGTTGGGCGCGCCCTGGGCCTGGAGGCCCTTGCCGTCGACGCCGTGGCAGCTCGAGCACTGGTCGATGAACAGCTGGCGTGAACGCTCCACGGCGGGCCTGTCGGCCGGCCGCCCGGACAGGGCCACGACGTACTCAGTCATGTCCTGGACCTGGATGGACGTCAGCATCTGGTCGCGTCCGAACGCCGGCATCAGCGACATGCGCGCGGCGGGATCGCCCGAACGGATGCCATGCTTCAGGGTCAGGGCGATGTCGTCGAGCGTACCGCCCCACAGCCAGATGTCGTCGCGCAGGTTCGGATAGCCCTTGCCGCCGGCGCCGCCGGTTCCGTGGCAGGTGGCGCAGTTGTCCCCGAACACCGACTGTCCGAGCGTCAGGGCGTAGGCCTGCAGTTCAGGATCCTGCTCAATCTGTTGCAGCGTTGCGTCCCGAAGGCGGGCCGCGCCCGCGCCGCGCACCGTCTCCAGGTCGGCAAGGGCCGTGGCGACGTCGCGTCGGTCGGAACTGCCGAGGACGCCCTGGGTGTAGCCGCTTATCCCCGGCCAGGCCGGGAAGGCGACCCAATAGCCGATCGAGAACAGCACGGTGGCCCAGAACACCCAGAGCCACCAGCGGGGCAGGGGGTTGTCCAGCTCACGGATGCCGTCCCACTCGTGGCCGGTCGTCTCGACGCCGCTGATGGCGTCCTTCTCACGTTCTTGGTCGCTCATTGATCGTCATCCTCGAGAGGGAGGCGCGCCGCCTTGGAGAAGGTGTCGCGGTTGGCTGGCCAGAAGGCGTAGGCGCAGCCCATGAGGAAGATCAGGCCGAAGTAGATCAGCCCGCCCTGTTGCGCGATGCGCGCGACGGTTTCGTAGGTCATCGCCGGCTCCTAGCGCTGGTTGGCGGGATCACCCGCTTCGTAGGTGCGGAAGTCGACGAGGGTGCCGAGCATCTGCAGGTAGGCGATCAGGGCGTCCATTTCGGTGACCCGTTCGGGGTCGCCGTCGTAGTCGCGGTTGACCACCTTGGCGCCGTAGCGTTTGCGCAGATCGCCCGCCGACGTCGAGAACGGGTCGGCCTGGGCCTCGAAGTCCTCTTCGGCCTTGTCGAGCTGTTCCTGCGTGTAGGGCACGCCGACCGCGGTCATGGCGTTCATCCTGGCGCGCAGGTCCCGGATCGAGGCGTCGCGTTGCACCAGGAAGGCGTAGGGAGGCATCACCGACTCCGGGACGACCGAGCGGGGGTCCACAAGGTGGTCGCGGTGCCAGCCGTCCGAGTACTTGCCGCCGACCCGGGCGAGGTCGGGACCGGTCCGCTTGGAACCCCACTGGAACGGGTGGTCGTACATGCTCTCGGCCGCGAGACTGTAGTGGCCGTAGCGCTCGACCTCGTCCCGCAGGGGGCGGATCATCTGGGAGTGGCAGGTATAGCAGCCCTCGCGGATGTAGATGTCCCGGCCGGTGAGCTCGAGCGGGGTGTAGGGGCGAACGCCTTCCACCTTCTCGATCGTGCTCTTCAGCCAGAACAGAGGGGCGATCTCGACCAGGCCGCCGATCGAGACGACAAGGACGATGCCGATGATCAGGAGCAGCGAGTGCCGCTCGAGTTTACCGTGATGTTTCCAAAGGCTCATGACGCGGTCCTCAGGCGGCTGCCGGGAGCGGCGCGCTGAGCGCGTCGCGGGTTTCGACGGACGGCAGCCTGACCGTGCGCCACAGGTTGTAGATCATGATGAGGGTGCCGGAGAGGAACATCGCGCCACCGACGGTGCGGATGATGTTCTCGATGTGCTTGGCCGACACGGTCTCGATGAAGGACCAGGCCAGGAAGCCCTGCGGGGTGTATTCCCGCCACATCAGGCCCTCCATGATCCCGGAGACCCACATCGCGCAGATGTAGAGAACGATGCCTGTGGTCGCGATCCAGAAGTGCCACTCCACGAGCCTGTCGGAGTAGAGGCGCTCCTTCTTCCACAGCCAGGGCACCAGGCAGTAGATGGCGCCGAAGCTGATGAAGCCGACCCAGCCGAGCGCGCCGGAGTGCACGTGGCCGATCGTCCAGTCGGTGTAGTGGCTGAGGGCGTTGACCGCCCGTATCGACATCACCGGGCCCTCGAAGGTCGACATGCCGTAGAAGGCGATGGCCACGACCATCATCCGCACGACCGGGTCGGTCCGAAGCTTGTCCCAGGCCCCCGACAGGGTCATCAGGCCGTTGATCATGCCGCCCCAGCTGGGCATCCAGAGCATGATCGAGAAGGTCATGCCCAGGGTCTGGGCCCACTGCGGCAGGGCCGTGTAGTGGAGGTGGTGCGGGCCGGCCCAGATGTAGATGAAGATCAGCGCCCAGAAGTGCACGATCGACAGGCGGTAGCTGTAGACCGGCCGCTCAACGCGCTTGGGCACGAAGTAGTACATGATGGCCAGGAAGCCGGCGGTCAGGAAGAAGCCAACGGCGTTGTGCCCGTACCACCACTGGGTCAGGGCGCTCTGCACCCCGGCGAACAGCGGCACGCTCGAATGGTGAAGCAGGCCGACCGGCACGGCCAGATTGTTGACGATGTGCAACACCGCCACTGTCACGATCATGGCCAGGTAGAACCAATTGGCCACGTAGATGTGTGGTTCCTTGCGCTTCCAGAGCGTGCCCAGGAAGACCAGCAGGTAGCCGACCCAGACGATCGTGAGCCATAGATCGACGACCCACTCGGGCTCGGCGTACTCCTTGCCCTGGGTAATGCCGGCCAGGTAGCCCGTCGCCGCCAGGACGATGAACAGCTGGTAGCCCCAGAACACGAACCAGGACAGCACGCCGCCGAACAGGCGCGCCCGGGAGGTCCGCTGCACCACATAGAAGGAGGTGCAGATCAGCGCGTTGCCGCCGAAGGCGAAGATGACGCCCGAGGTGTGCAGCGGGCGCAACCGGCCGAAGTTGAGCCAGCCGAGCTCGGGGAAGTAGAGCAGGCTGGGCCACGACAGCTGGGCGGCGATGACGACGCCGACCAGCATGCCGACCGCCCCCCAGAACATCGTCGCGATAACGCCGGCGCGGACGACGCCGTCCATGTAGCGATCACTGTCGTTGGAGAAGAGGCCGCCGCTGAGGCCGGCGGTGAGGGCGAAGCTCGCCACGACTGCGGCGGCGACGAAGATCCACGCCTGGAACTGGAACAGCGGATCATCGCTGAACATCGCGGCGAAGAAGAAGACGAGGCCACCTATTGCTGTGGCTGTCAGCAGCGCCGGTGCGCCCGGTGCTCCGGCGTTTGGTTTTGCAAGCTGGCTCATTGGCCCGTTCAAGCCCCCATGGCGTTCATGGGTCCCAGCTATCGGCGGGCGGGCCGGGTCGCCTTGATCTGTATCAAGGCCGGATCTTCGCGGTCGCGGGATGTTCGCCCCGACACCACGGAGAGACGTCATGACCATCCGCGCCCTGACCGCACGTCGGCCTCTTGAGGCGATCACGCTCCACAGCGGCGCCGGGGCCGCGGCCCTGTGGCTGGCGGTACTGTGGCAGGAGCTGCCCAGGCTGGCCTACGGACCGCTGTGCAGCGAGGCCCAGGGCCTGTTCGGACATTGCCCGCTCTGCGCGCCGGCCCTCGCGCTGACCTTGATCAGCATCCTGGGCGGGGCGAAGCTGTTGCGCGACCTGAGGCGCGACTAGACCGTGGACTGGATCAGCGTCGAACGGACGCTATCGGGGGCGCGGGTGAGGGCGTCGCGCAGCGCGCCGTCTCCCGCCCCGGTTTCCACCTTCATGTGTCGGCAGTCGAGCGCGCGCGCGGCGGCGCGCAGGCTGTCGGCGAGTGCGATCACCACCGGCCCGGCATCGACGAGCGAGAACGCCAGGACCTTCTCGACCCAAAGGGTTTTTCCGGCGCAGAGATCGGCGCGGACGACGTACGGGGCAAGACCGACCAGCCTGCCGGCGCCGTCCCGCGCCAGCAGGGCGCCTGAAGACGCCCTTTCGCCTTTCGCCCACCGCTGGGCGATCTGCCGCCAACGCCCCGGCGTCAGGTCGCTGAACGCCAGACGTGCAAGCCCGAAAGCCTCATCGATATCGGCCGATGTCAGCCGGGCGACGGAGATGGTTGCAAGCGGGAGCTTCATGTCGGGAAGGCTCGCAGGTCGCCGCCGCCGAATCGTTGACCTGCATCAAGACCGACGAGTCACCCGGAGTTCTCGCCCATGACCGCCCTCACCACGGCCGCCTCCTGTGTCCGGGTCGGCAGCGCAGACGTCTGCGCCGGATGTTCGGCGCGACGCCTCAGCGTCTGCGGCGTGCTCGAGGAAGAGGGTCTGCGCCGCCTGAACGAGGCCGCTGACCACATGACCTTCGCGGCTGGCGATGTGCTGGTGCGGGAGGGCGACCCGGCCACGCACCTGTTCAACATCACGGCCGGCGATGTGCGGGTCCACAAGCTGCTGTCCGATGGCCGCCGCCAGATCGTGGGCTTTCTCTCGCCCGGCGATTTCCTCGGGCTGGCGACCGGGGACCGGTACGCCTTTTCAGCCGAGGCGCTGCGCACCGGCTCGGCCTGCCGGTTCCGCAAGGCTGACTACCGCAGGATCCTCGGCGAGATGCCGGAGCTGGAGCACGCCCTGCTGGATCGCGCGGCGCATGAGCTCACGGCGGCGCACGACCAGATGCTGCTGCTGGGCCGGAAGACCGCGATGGAGCGGCTGGCGTCCTTCCTGGTCAACCTCTCCGGCCAGGCGCGCCGGGCCGGTGGAGACGGGCGAATGCTCGCGCTGCCGATGACGCGGGCGGAGATCGCCGACTATCTGGGTCTGACCACGGAAACCGTCAGCCGGAACACGACCCGTCTGAAGACGCGGGGCGTGATCCGGCTGTTGTCGATGCATAGCCTCAGCATCGAGCGGCCGCGGGAGTTGCTCCAACTGGCCGGTCTCGATGCCGAGGCCGAGGACGACCTTGTCTAGAACTTGCGTCCCAGGCCGACCGAGACGACCCAGGGATCGAGCTCGACCTTGCTCTTGAGCGCGCCGCCGTTGATGCTGGCGTCGGTCTCGAAGAACACCTTCTTGGCGTCCAGGTTCACCGACCAGGGACCCTGGACAGCGATGTCGACGCCGGCCTGCAGGGCGAAGCCGAAACCGTCGTCGAGCTCGACCCTGAAGCCGTTCTTGTCGCTGCCGTTGTAGAACAGCATGTAGTTGATGCCTGCGCCGACGTAGGGGCTGACCCGGGCGGCCGGCAGCGGATGGTACTGCAGGGCGACGACGGGCGGCAGGACCCAGGTTTCGTGGACGCGCGTGGCCGGTCCGGCGCCGACGGCGTCGATCTCGTGCTTGGAGGTTCCCAGCGTCACGTCGATCGCCAGCTTGTCAGTGATGAAGTAGGCGATGCCGAGGCTCGGGATGGTGTCATCGTTGACGGCGGCGCTGAGGCCGGTGGCGGCTCCGGCCGAGGTCACGATCGGCGCCGTCTCGTCCGGCGCGACCGTGGTGGCCCGGAAGTTGACCATCAAGGTCCCCTTCTCCTTGGGCTGGAAGTCCTGGGCCGAGGCGGCGCCCGCGCCGGCGATGAGGGCAACCGCGGCGGCCGCGGCAAACAGCGTTTTCATTGGTCTATCCCCTTGAAGTCCCGGCGGTTGGTCTCCGCCTCACGCTGTCTTCTCGCGCACCGTGCTCCGCCGTGCGCTGACCTGGATCAATCCTGAGCCGGAACCCGGCGATTCCCTGGCCCAGAAAAAAGCCCCCGATCAGCAAGCTGACCGGGGGCAGGCCGGAGTGGTGGAGCAGGGCCGTCAAAGGCCGGCTATGTCGCTGGTCAACCGGTCACCAGTGAACCGCCGGGGCCGGTTGCGGCTCATTGACCTGGATCAAGAGTGCGGCGGCCAATTTGATCCGCATCAAGGAAGGCGCCCGGCGTGCGCGCTAGCAGGCGACGTCGGCTTTACCGCCGAAGGCTCGCGTTCATGCCCAGGTCCCGGTCGTTCATGCCCCGTCCCTTGCCCACCCTGCCCGCCGCTCCCTCCCGGGATGAGCTGATCGCCCGCTATGATGGACGGGCGCCGCGCTACACCAGTTATCCCACAGCGGTGCAGTTCAGCGGCGCGGTGGACGCCGCGACGCACCGAGACTGGCTGGCCGGGCTGTCGCCCGATCAGGCGGTGTCCCTCTATCTGCATATTCCCTTCTGCGCCCGGCTTTGCTGGTACTGTGGCTGTCACACCCGGGCCACGACCCGGACCGAGCCGGTGACGGAATATGTCGACAGACTGCTTGATGAGCTGGCCTTGCTCGAGGCGGCGACACCGGGCCGCCTGCGGGCGCGGGACATCCATTTCGGCGGCGGCACGCCGAACATGCTGTCCCGCGACGATCTGAACCGCCTGTTCAAGGCGATCCGCCATGTGTTCCGCGTGTCGCCCGGCGCCACCGTGGCGGCCGAACTCGACCCGGCCGTGCTGACCCGGGACTGGGTTCGGGCCGCCGCCTTTCACGGCCTCAGCCGCGCCAGCATCGGTGTCCAGGACCTGTCACCGAGGGTCCAGGCCGCGGTCAACCGCATCGAGCCGTTCGAGGTCATCGAGCGTGCGGTCGGCTGGCTGCGCGAGGCCGGCGTCCTGTCGGTGAATCTCGACCTCATGTACGGCCTGCCGCGCCAGACCGTAGCGGACGTCAACAACACCCTGGATGCGGTGCTGACCCTGAAGCCCGAGCGCCTGGCCCTGTTCGGCTACGCCCATGTGCCCTGGATGAAGGCCAACCAGCAGCTCATCCAGGACTCCGAGCTTCCCGGGCCGGCCGAGCGGCTCGACCAGAGTGAGTTCGCGTCCGAGCGTCTGCAGCGCGAGGGTTATGTCCGCATCGGCCTGGATCACTATGCCCTGCCGGACGACGAACTGGCGCGGGCGCTGGCCGAGCAGCGGCTGCACCGGAATTTCCAGGGCTATACGACCGACGCCAACAGCGTGTTGCTGGGGGTCGGCGTGTCTTCGATCAGTCGCCTGCCGCAGGGCTTCGTCCAGAACCAGGGCCTGGAACGGAACTGGCGGGACGCCATCCTGCGCGGCGAACTCCCGACCGCGCGTGGCGTCGCCCTGACCGACGATGACCGGTTCCGCGGCGAGATCATCGAGCGGCTGATGTGCGACCTGGCCGTCGACGTTGACGCCATTCGCGCCCGACACGCCGACGCCATCGGCAAGGGGCCGGACCTTGAGGAAGCATTCCTCCGCCTGCAGCCGTTCATCGACGATGGTCTGGTTGTCGTGGACGGCGCCAGGCTGACCATCACCGAAGCCGGACGCCCGCTGGTGCGATCCATGGCAGCGGTCTTCGACGCCTATCTCGATCCCAACGCCGGTCGTCATTCCAGGAGCCTGTGATGACCAGCCGCCGCGTGCTGGTCATCAATGGTCATCCTGACCCGTCCGGCCAGCGCTACTGCACGGCCTTGTCGGCGGCCTACCTTCGGGGCGCGGACAAGGCCGGTCATCAGATCCGCCGCCTGGATGCCGGCGCCCTCAAGCTCCCGCCCATCCAGTCGCAGGCCGCCTTTCTCGAGGGGCCCGACGAAACCGCCCGCGCCGTGCAGGCCGCCATCCGCTGGGCGCAGCATGTCGTCATCGTCTATCCCCTCTGGCTCGGTGGTCCGCCGGCCGTGCTGAAGGCCTTCATGGAGCAGGTGTTCCGTTACGGCTTCGCCGTGGCGGCCCCGGGCGAGAAGGGCGGCGGGCTGCTGAAGGGCAAGACGGCGCGGGTCATCATCACCATGGGCATGCCGGCGCCGTTCTTCGGCCTGGTCTTCGATGCCGCCGGATTGAAATGCCTGACGCGCGGAATCCTGACGTTGTCCGGGTTCTCCGTGCGCAGCACGATCATCGGCGGCGTCGAGGGCTCGGCGGACCAGCGGAAGAGCTGGCTGAACAGGGTCGAATCCATGGGAGCTCACGCCGTCTGACCCTGCTCAGGTGACGTAGCGGCGCCGTTGCCGCTCCCCGGACCCTGGCGCATCATTCGCCCGAAGGCGCCGGCGAGCGCCGTGCGGGAGGAGAGATCATGGCGCAGGACCAGACCATCGAGGGAGCTCCGACGGTGCTCTATGAGGTGGCCGACCACGTCGCCACCATCACCCTGAACCGGCCCGCGCAACGCAACGCTCTGAACTGGGACGCCTATGACCGCCTCGAGAAGGCGCTTCGCCGGGCGGTGACCGATCCCGAGGCCCGCTGCGTGATCGTCACCGGCGCCGACCCGGCCTTCTGCTCCGGCGACGATGTGCGCGAGATCATGGCCGGGCCGAAGGCCGTGTCCGCCGACACCACCCCGATCGTGCGCCACAGGCCGACGCCGGCGGCCATGGCGGCGCTCGAATGCGACAAGCCGCTGATCGCCGCCGTGAACGGCGCGGCCATCGGCTGGGGCATGGAGTTGGCGCTCTACGCCGATATCCGGATCGCCTCCGAGAAGGCCCGCTTCTCCGAGATGTTCATCAAGCGCGGCCTGACCTGCGACGTCGGCGGCTTCTACCGTCTGCCTTCGATCGTCGGCCCGGCCAAGGCGGCGGAGCTCCTGTTCACCGGCGACATCATCGACGCCCCCGAGGCCCTGCGGATCGGCCTGGTCAGCGAGGTGACGCCGCATGAGGACCTGATGAACCGCGCCCGGGCGCTGGCCGCCCGCATCGCCGTCAATCCGCCGCTGGCCCTGCGCTACATGAAGGAAGGCCTGCGCCGGGGGACCTACGGCGACCCCCGCGAACTCGGCGGCTGGGCCATCGAGACCATCCGCGCCCTGATGAAAACCGACGACCACAAGGAAGGCGTGGCGGCCTTCCTCGAGAAGCGCGAGCCGGTATTCCGAGGCCAGTGAGCGCGACCTAGGGGTTTTCCCTTAAGCGGCGCTCCTGAATTCTTCGCCGGCGTGATGTCGCCTACCCCTGAGGCTCCAGACGGGGAGCCCAACATGACCGCGCAGATCGTCACCTTCGCCCGGACCTGCCAGACCGCGCAGGACGACGCCCGCAGCCTTCCGGGCGCGATCATCGCCTACGCGCCGGGCGAGGAAATCTACGCGCAGGCGGAAGAGACCGACCTGATCTACCGCGTCATCGAAGGCGCGGTCCGCACGACCCGCCTCGACAGCGATGGTCGCCGCCAGATCGGTGATTTCTACTACGCGGGCGATTTCTTCGGCCTCGAGGCAGGCCCGGAGCACCGGTTCTCGGCCGAGGCGCTCTGCGACGCCCGCATCCAGGTCCTGAAACGCACATCGCTGGCCATGGCGGAAGACAACGCCGGCATCGAACGGATGATCTGGACGGCCACGGCCCGTGAGCTCGAACGCACGCGGGAGCATCTCATGATGCTGGGTCGCAAGACCGCCCGCGAGAAGGTCGCCAGCTTCCTTCAAGACCTGACTGATCGCCAGGGCGGCGAGGTCCAGACCCTGACCATGGGCCGTCAGGATATGGCCGACTACCTCGGCCTGACGATCGAGACGGTGTCCCGCATGATCACCCAGTTGCAGGCCGAAGGCCTGGTGACCTTCATGGGCTGTCGCCAGTTCCGGATCGGCAACCGCTCGGCCATGACCCGTCTGGTCGCCGCCTGACCGGAAAATCGTCCTTGCCGCCCTGCCTGTGGTAATCGGGTAGTCCGATTCACCGGCTGGCCGCATGCCCACGTTCCTGACCCGAATCTCCAGGACAAGCCCCGACGATCCGATGGTTCCGGCTGGCTACGCCGTCGCTGCGCTGGCAGCCGGCCTGGCCTTCGGCGCGCAATGGCTGATCGGGATCTGGTTCGAGGGCCGAACCGCCTTCATCATCTATGTGCCGGCCATCCTCATCACGGCCTGGCTGGGCGGCCGGGCGCCGGCCACGCTGGCGGCGCTGCTGTGCGTGACCGTGAACGCCGCGCTCCTGCGCGAGCAGATGATCGCTCTCCCCAACATCATCGAGACCATCTCCTTCCTGATGCTGGCGCCTGTGCTGGGCGGCGTGGGCGACCGGCTGAGGCGCGACGGCCGAGAGGGCGCGGCCCGTCAGTCCCATCTGCAGTCGATCCTGGACACGGTTCCCGAAGCCATGGTCGTCATCGACAGTCGGGGCGTCATCCGCTCCTTCAGCGCGGCGGCCGTCCGGCTCTTTGGCTGGACTCCGGAGGAGACCATCGGGCGCAATGTCAGTATCCTGATGCCGCAACCCTACCGCGAACAGCACGACAGCTATCTCGAACGCTATCTCGGCACCGGCGAGCGCCGGATCATCGGCATCGGCCGGATCGTCGTCGGCGAGCGTCGCGACGGCTCGACCTTCCCGATGGAGCTCGCTGTCGGCGAGGCCTCGGCGGGCCGGGAGCAGTTCTTCACGGGGTTCGTCCGCGACCTGACCGAGCGGCGGGACCAGGAGCGTCGCCTGCAGGAGCTCCAGTCCGAACTGGTCCATGTCTCGCGGCTGACGGCCATGGGCGAAATGGCGTCGGCGCTCGCGCACGAACTGAACCAGCCGCTGTCGGCGATCACCAACTATATGAAGGGCGCGGCCCTGATGCTGGACGGCGGCGACGCCGATCCGGCGCGGCTGCGTCAGGCGCTAAACCGGGCCGGCGACCAGGCGATCCGGGCCGGCGACGTCATCAAGCGCCTCCGCGAGTTCGTCGCCAAGGGCGAGACGGATCACAGCCTCGAAGACCCCTGCAAGCTCATGGAAGAGGCCAGCGCCCTGGCGTTGGTCGGCGCCAAGGAGCAGGGCGTGCGGGTCGACCTGCGCTTCGATCGTTCCCTGGGTCCTGTCATCGTCGACAAGATTCAGGTGCAGCAGGTCGCCCTGAACCTGATCCGGAACGCCATCGACGCCATGGAACAGAGTGAACGTCGCGAACTGGTCGTGTCTGTGACCGAGGGCGAGGAGGGCATGGCGCTCGTCACCGTGGCCGATACCGGGCCGGGCGTGGATCCGGCGGTCGCCGAGCGTCTCTTCGAGCCGTTCCTCACCACCAAGTCGACAGGGCTGGGCGTCGGCCTGTCGATCTGCCGCACTATTGTCGAGGCGCATGGCGGTCGCATATGGGCTGACCGCAACGGGCAGGGCGGCGCGACCTTCTCCTTCACCCTTCCTCTGGCCGAAGCGGAGGCGACGATTGGCCAATAGTCAGATCGTGCACGTCATCGACGATGACGAGGCCATGCGGGACTCCCTGTCCTTCCTTCTCGACGTGCAGGGTTTCGAGACCCGGGTGTACGAGTCGGCGATGGCCTTTCTTGAGGCTCTGCCGGGCATGCCCGGCGGCTGTGTCCTGACCGATGTGCGGATGCCGGGCCTGAGCGGCCTGGAGCTCATCGATCACCTGCGGGCGCAGGGCAGCGACCTGGCCGTCGTCGTCATGACCGGCCACGGTGACGTGCCCATGGCGGTCGAGGCCATGAAGGCCGGCGTGGTCGACTTCATCGAGAAGCCGTTCTCCGACGACGTGCTGCTCCGCGCCGTGCGGGGCGCTCTTGACCGTCAGGAGGCGCCCCAGGGCGACGGCGGCCGCAGGGATGCCGAGGCCCGGCTGACGTCGCTGTCGCCGCGAGAGCGCGACGTGCTGTCTGGCGTGGTGGCCGGCAGGCCAACAAGGTCATCGCCCACGACCTGGGCATCAGCCCCCGGACGGTCGAGATCTACCGGGCCAACCTGATGACCAAGAGCGGGGCCCGCAACATGGCGGAGCTGATGCGGCTGGCGCTTCAGGCGGGTCTCTGAAGCACTGGCTTGCCCCGCCCCGGCCGCAGTCGGCTATGCTGCAGAAAACTCAGGGGAGCGTTCCATGACCACCAGCACCAAGTCCTCCGGCGTCGAGGATCTGAACAGGACGCTCGGACTGGTGCGTCGTGTGGAGATGGACCCTGCCGGCCGCGCCGTGCTGGAGTACGAGGCCGGGCCGCACATGTGCCATTCGGGCGGCGTGGTGCAGGGCGGCTTCATCACCGGCTGGATCGATGCGGCCATGGCGCACGCCGCCATCGCCATGGCCGGCGACGATATCGTGCCCATGTCGCTGGAGCTGAAGGTCAGCTTCTTCGCCCCGGCCCGCCCTGGTCGCGTCATCGCCGAGGCCTGGGTCGAGCGGAAGGGCAAGCGCACCTGCTTCTTCGAGGGGCGGCTGCTCGACACCGCCGGGACGGTTCTGGCCAAGGCCAGCTCGACCATCATGCTGGCCGAGCGCAGCCGGGTCGAATCGGCCGCCCGCGCCGCGACCTGAGGCTGGCCATGAAGACCATTCGAACCGAAGCCTTCATTCCGGCCACGCCGGCCAGGGTCTGGGCCGTGCTGACCGACTTCGACGCCTATGCCGAGTGGAATCCGCTCAACGTCAAGGCCAGCGGCGAGGCGTGTCCGGGCGGGAAGATCCGCACCACCTTCGTCAATCCGGCCGGAGGACCGGGCGCGACGGTGACCCCAGACCGTGACCCTGACGACGTTCGAGCCGGAGCGCGCCCTGGCCTGGAGCGGCAACGTGCCCCTGCTGTTCCGGGGTCGCCACCACTTCACCCTGACGCCGGAAGGCGAGGGCACCCGGCTGCTGCACGGCGAAGACATGAGCGGGCTGATCGCCATGACCTTCTCGAACACGATCCTCGCCGGGAAGTTCGCGCCCTACTACGAGGCTGTGAACCGGGCGCTGGCGGAGCGGGTGGCCGGCTGAGACGCCGGATCAGGGGGCGGCGGGCGCCGGCGCGCTGATCACCATCGCTTCCAGGGCCGCCCGCAGGCCCGGCTCAAGCGGGCTCGAACCCTCCGCCGAGGCCTGGACGAAGGTCGTGGTGCAGATGCCGACGCAGCGGCCGGCCTGGAACATGGCCTGGCCGATCTCGTAGGAGGCCGTCCCGATCCGCAGGATACCGGAGCGGACCTCGACCTCATCGGGGTGAAACACCTCGGCCAGGTAGCTCACCCGGCTGTCGGCGGTGACGATCCGCACGCGGTCGCCGAGCCCGGCGGTCTTGAACACCTCGCGGGAAAAGCGGGCCCGCGTTTCGTCGTAGTAGGCGGCAACAGCGATGTTGTTGATGTGGTGCAGCCCGTCCTCGTCGCGATAGCGGGTCTGGATGTGGAAGCTGTGCGGATAGACGGCGCGATCCTGGCGCCAGGCGGGCGGCTTCATGGGGGCTGGACTCGGGACTTTGATGGGCGGAGGCGATCTCTAGACGGGCGCCGCGACGGCAGTCCATCGGCGATGACGCCGCTTCACCGCCGAAACAGCAGGCAGAGGTTGTTCGCCGGCATGGCGACCCGTTCGGCGAAGGTCAGGCCATGGCTTGCCGCCAGAGCCTTCACGGCCTCCAGGTCGCGCAGCCCCCAGGCCGGATCGCGGCGGCGAAGGTCGGCGTCGAAGGCGAGATTACTGGGCGCGGTTTCCACGCCGGCCTCGATATAGGGGCCGTAGAGGCAGAGGGGCGCGCCGGCGGGGAGCACCCGCGCCGCGCCGGCCATCAGGCCCTCGGTCGCCGCCCAGGGCGAGATGTGGATCATGTTAATGCAGACGACCGCGTCGGCCTGCTCAACCGGCCAGGTGTCCGGCGAGGCTGCGTCCAGGACCAGGGGCGGGGCCAGGTTCGGCAGGCCGGCGGCCGCCCGGCGCGTGACGAGGATGTCGAGCGCCTCCACCGACCGGTCCGTCGGCTGCCAGGTCACCCCGGGCAGCGCCTGCGCGAACCATGCGGCGTGTTCGCCCAGCCCGCTGGCGATCTCCAGCACGGTCCCGGACGCCGGAAGCCAGCGGCGCAGAACCTGGAGGAGGGGCTCCCGGTTTCGGGCTGAGGCGGGCGAGGCGGGGAGGTCGGCGGTCATGGCGCATGCATCCTGTCGAGCTGCCGGTCGATCCGTCACCAGTCGGATGGTTCAGACGGCCTTGGCCGTCCATAGCGCCTGAAGCGTCCGCCGGCCTACCCCGACCGGCGTCGAACGATGTAGGCTGCACAAAACCGCGGAGCGCCCATGAACGAGATGACGTCCTACCTCGGCTGGAAGATTGACTTCGCCAACCCGGTCGCTGAGCCGTCGTTCCTGCCGCCGACGTCCATGGCCTGGCGGATCTACAAGAACCAGGTCGCCCTCGGGATAGGCGGCGTGGCCGCGGTGCTGCTGGAGTTCGCCGACGCTCGCATCCGGTCGGGCGTCTGGGACCACTCCACCTACAAGGCCGACCCGATCGGGCGGTCGCGGCGCACGGGCGTGGCGGCGATGGTCGGGGTCTACGGACCGCAGAGCGCCGCCCGGCGGGTGATCCAGGGCGTCACCAACATGCATGCGAAAGTCAGCGGGACCACGCCCTCGGGCGAAACCTACAAGGCGCTGGACCCGGAACTGCTCGACTGGGTGGCGGCCACCGCCGGCTACGGCTTCCTCAACGCCTATGATCGCTTCGTCAGCCCGCTGTCCGAGGCGGAGAAGACCCGCTTCTACAGCGAGGCCTCGGCGATCCCGGCGCTGTACGGCGTGCAGCATTCGCCGAAGTCGACCGCCGACTTCATGGCCATGATGGAGAAGCTGGCGCCGCGCTTCGAGCCGCACCCGATCGTCGACGAGTTCCTGGCCATCATCGTCTCGGGCAAGGCGGCGCCCAACGTGCCGAAGTTCCTGCACCGGGCGCTGGCGCGGGCGTCGGTGTCGCTGTTGCCGCCGCTGGTGCGCGGCAAGCTGCAGCTGGGCCGCGAATGGGACCTGACGGCCTTCGACCGCCTGGCGCTGAAGGCCGCCGGGCGGATGGCGGACCGGGTGTTCCAGCCCGGCTCGCCGCCGGCCCAGGCCAGCGTCCGGCTGGGCCTGCCGGCCGATTTCCTGTGGCGCAAGCCGTTGGAGCAGGAGAGCTTGCTGCGGGAAGCGGGGCTCGACAGGACGCCGGTCGCCACGGCCGCCGAATGAAAAACGCCCGGTCCATAGACCGGGCGTTTTCTGTTTCGAAGCGGCTTGGGACACGCCCTTCAGTGCATGTCCCCGAGGGCCTAAGCCGCCTTCTGCAACGACTTGGTCAGGATGCCGACGGCGGCGTCGCGGTCGATCTTCTCGATGGCGGCGACTTCGCGGGCCATGCGGTCTAGAGCCGACTCATAGAGCTGACGCTCGGAGTAGGACTGTTCCGGCTGGTTTTCGGCGCGGTGCAGGTCGCGGACGACCTCGGCGATGGAAATCAGGTCGCCGGAGTTGATCTTGGCTTCGTATTCCTGGGCGCGGCGCGACCACATGGTGCGCTTCACCCGGGCGCGGCCCTTCAGGGTCGTCAGCGCCTTGGAGACGACATTGCCTTCGGCCAGGGGCCGCAGGCCGGAGGTGACGGCCTTCTTGGTCGGGACGCGCAGGGTCATCTTCTCGTGGTCGAAGGTGATGACGTAGACCTCGAGCGACATGCCGGCGACTTCCTGGGTCTCCACGGCACGGATCGTCCCGACCCCGTGGGCGGGATAGACAACGTGGTCGTCGACCGAAAACGCCAGACCGTTCTTGCTCATCAGATCGTCCTTCTCTAGCACCCTGTCCGCGGGGTTTTCCCGGCGGGCCGCAACCGTGAACGGGCGTCAGAGCGCTCCTGTCCGAGACGAAAAGAATCCCGACCGCGGCAGCGCCCCGGAGGATTTCGTTTCAGATTGGATAGACCTCTAGGACACCCTCGCCCTTGAATAGGCGTGCCGTTTGGTTGCGGCTGTTCTTGAACCAAGGCGCGACGGCGGACCCGTCACGTCAGACAAGACCCTATCACAAAAATGAACACAAAGAAAGGGTTGCGGAATCCGAGCGGAACGCTGGGAATTCCGGCGTCGGTGTTTCAGTTGCCCTTGCCGGGCTTTTCGCTGAAGTACTTCTCGAACTTGCCGGTCTCGCGCTCGAACAGTTCCTTGTCCTCGGGCGGTTCGCCCTTGAGGGTGATGTTCGGCCAGATGGCGGCGTAGTCGGTGTTGATCCGCAGCCACTTGCCGTCGGGATCGTCCTCGGTGTCCGGCTTGATCGCGTCGACCGGGCACTCCGGCTCACAGACGCCGCAATCGATGCATTCGTCGGGATTGATGACGAGGAAGTTCTCGCCCTCATAGAAGCAGTCGACGGGGCAGACCTCGACGCAGTCCATGAACTTGCACTTAATGCACGGGTCGGTGACGATGTAGGTCATCGGGGAACGGGGCTGTCCTGACGATTGCTGCGCGCGCCTTTTCGAAGGCGACGACCGCCTTGTCAATGCGGCGAGGTCTCCTGCGCGTGACAGGAAAACTTAATCCGCGCTCCGTGGCCCCGTCGTTTCGGCCTGGGCGGTCACGGAATAGAGCCCGCGGGCCTCGACGGGCGGACCACGACGCTCGCCGAAACCCTCGATCCTGACCGCCACGAGCCGGCCGCCGAGGGCGAAGACCAGCTCGTCGCCGATCTTCAGGCCGCGCGAGGCCTTGTCGATCCGCCCCTGAGATCCCGCGCGGGTCAGCCGCAGACGACCTTCTTCGACAAAGCGCGAAGCCATCGAGCGGGTCTTGAAGAACCGCGCCCGCCACAGCCAGACATCCGCCCGACAGGAGCCCGCGTCCGTCATGGACGGACAACCTTGCGGCGGCGGAGTTTGCGGCGGCGTTCTGGCGCGGCGGGTGGGGCGACCCGCAGGCCGGCAAGCGCGGCGAAGGGCGAGCCGGCGGGGGCCGGCTTGACCGCCTCGGGTCTGGCCGTCTCGCCGCGCCGGCGCCAGGCCAGCGGCCGCGCCCGCCCGGTCGGGGTGTAGCCCAGGGCCCGCAGGATCGTCTCGGCCTGCTGGGCGCTCCATCCGAGGCCCTCGCGCGCCTCGTCGGAGAGGATCATGCCGACCCCGTGCTTGAAGCCGGCCCTCAGCAGGTCATCGAGCCGCTCCAGCTGCAGCACCGGCACGGAGAAGCCGCCAACGGCCCGCAGGCCCCTGGCCGACAGCACGCGAGCGGAAGGCGCCGGGTCGGGCAGTTTCGAGACGCCGTCGACCGGCCCCCTCCAGTCGCCGCCCCCGACCGCCTGGGCGAAGGCCAGGGCCTCGTCGGCCAGCAGGGAGGGCAGGAAGACGCTGAAGGCGCCGATGCGGACGCCCAGCTCTCGAAGCGAGCGGCGCTCACCCTGGCTGAGGGCCTTCAGGTCGGCCTCGACCGGCCGCTTGTCGATGACGCCTCCGGCCTCGACGAGGCGATGCCCGATCCCGCGGGGCAGGCCCTTGAGGCGGCCCTCGGCCATGGCGCGTTCGAGACGCGACAGCGGGGCGAGACGCCGCTCGCGCTCGGCGGCGAGGAAGGCCTGCAGCCGCTGGCGGGCCCGTTCACGCGCCGTCTCAGGCCCCAGCTCGCCGATGAGCCGCACCTTGCCCTCGGCCGTCAGCACGCCGGCCGCGCCGCCGCGCCACAGCAGCGCGCCGTCCGGGGTCAGGGTGAAGGCCTCGTCGGGCTCGGCGGCGAGCCGGCCGAGCCGTCGGGCGATCTCCGGCGCCACCGCCCGCTGCGCCGCGCCGCGCAGGGCCTTTTCCTCCAGCGAAGTAGCCGCCTTCGGCGCCTCGAAGGCAAGGCCATTCAGGCGACCAACGAAGTGACCCTCGACCGTCACCGCCCCGTCCTCGCCGACCCCGGCCAGCAGCTCGCCGCGCTCGCCCAGCTGCCGCATCAGGGCGCTGGTGCGGCGGTCGATGAAGCGGGCCATCAGCTTCTCGTGCAGGGCGTCGCTGAGCCGGTCTTCCAGCGCCCGCGTGACGCCCTGCCAATGGGCGGGGTCGTGCAGCCAGTTGGGCCGGTTGGCGATGTAGGTCAGGGTCCGCACCCCGGCCAGCCGCGTGGCCAGGGTGTCGATCTCGCCCTCGGTGCGGTCAAGACCGCTGAACTGCGCGGCCATCCAGTCGTTCGGCACCCAGCGGCGACCGGTGGTCAGGGCGTCGAACAGCGCGCGGACCAGCCGCAGGTGCTCATCCGGCGACTGCTTGCGGAAGTCCGGGGTCTGGCAGACCTCCCAAAGGCGCTCCAGCGCCGCCCGGTCGCGAACGCGGTGGATGATGTCCTCGTCCTCGGCCAGCCGTTTGAGGGCCTTCTCGTCGATCGCCGCGGCCGACAGCATCAGCCCGTCGCGGGGCGGCTTGGCATCGAGCGAGCGGATCAGCGACGGCAGGTTCGCGAAGTCGAGGCGGTGGTTGCGCCACTCGGCGCTCTGCACCGGCTGGAACTCGTGGGCCTCGACGGCGGCGACGAGGTCCTCGTCCATCTCCTCGGCCTCGCCGGTGACGCCGAAGGTCCCGTCGCGGATGTGGCGGCCGGCACGACCCGCGATCTGGCCGATCTCCTGCGGATGCAGATAGCGGGTCTTGCGCCCGTCAAACTTGCGCAGCCCGGCGAAGGCGACGTGGTCAACGTCCATGTTGAGGCCCATGCCGATGGCGTCGGTGGCCACCAGGAAGTCGACCTCGCCGGACTGGTAGAGGGCGACCTGGGCGTTGCGGGTGCGGGGGCTGAGGCTGCCCATGACCACCGCCGCACCGCCGCGCTGGCGGCGGATCAGCTCGGCGATGGCGTAGACGTCGTCGGCGCTGAAGGCGACGATGGCCGTGCGCCGGGGCAGGCGGGTCAGCTTCTTGCTGCCGGTATAGCGAAGGGACGAGAACCGCTCCCGGCTGACGATCTCGGCCCGGGGCAGCAGGCGGCGGATCAGCGGGGCCATGGTTCCGGCGCCCAGCAGCATGGTCTCGGACTTGCCGCGCGCATGCAGCAGGCGATGGGTGAAGACGTGGCCACGCTCGGGATCGGCGCAGAGCTGGATCTCGTCGATGGCCAGGAAGTCGACCTCCCGACCTAGCGGCATCGCTTCGACCGTGCAGACGAAGTAGTTGGCGCGCGGCGGGACGATCTTCTCCTCGCCGGTGATCAGGGCGACCTCGCGCGGCCCCTTTATCCTGACGATCCGGTCGTAGATCTCGCGGGCCAGCAGGCGCAGGGGCAGGCCGATCATGCCGCTGTGGTGGCCGAGCATCCGCTCGACGGCGAGATGGGTCTTGCCCGTGTTGGTGGGGCCCAGCACCGCCACCAGCCTGTGCTCCGCCCGGCCTGTGGATCGGTCGCTCATGAGGAAAAGGTGGGGGAGTCGTGTGACAGCGACAAGGGGCTGTGACGCCGGAGGGCCAATGCCCCGCGAAGTGGTCCGCCATAACGGGATCAGCGCGAACCTTTCCGCCGCCGTTGCTCAGCGCGGCGCGTGGGCAAGGTGGTGGAGAAGGTGGGTTAACGGCGACGGCGCTTCGCGCGAACAGGCGCGAAACGAATCAGGACCGAATCAGAGACCTCGCCCGATTCGGCATTTGTTCACCGCAAGATATTGTATCTTATCGCGTATTAACCACAATCCCGAAGCGTTGCCCGGCGCCTCTGGCCTGGCGATGCTGGCAGCAGGGGGAAGCGCCATGACCGACCGTCGCACCGTGATCCTGGGCCTCGCCGCCGCGGGGCTGGCGACGCCGGCCCTTGCCGCGAGGCCGTTCACCGTCCTGCTCGACGGGACCAGTCTGAACGGCTGGTCCCCGGTCGGCGACGCCAACTGGACGCTGGCGGACGGTGCGGTCTCCGCGGACCGGGGCGGCATGAGCTTTCTGGTCTCGCGGGACAGCTTCCGCGACTTCGAGCTGCGGGCCGAGATCTGGGTCAGCCCGGACGCCAACTCCGGCATCTTCATCCGCTGTTCCGACCGGACGCGCTTCACACCGGCCAACGCCTATGAGGTCAACGTCTTCGACCAGAGGCCGGACCCGACCTACGGGACCGGCGCTATCGTCGACATCGCGCCGGTCTCGCCGGTGCCGAAGGCCGGCGGCCGGTGGAATTTGCTGGAGATCAGCGCGCGCGGCCCGGTGCTCTCTGTCGTGTTCAACGGGGTGACGACCGTCGACGGGGCGCGTGACACGGCCCATGCCGAGGGGCCGATCGCCCTGCAGTACGGGGCGGGGACTGTGAGGTTCCGGCGGGTCGAGATCCGGGAAATCTGACCGCCGTTCAAGAGGTTAACGCCCGGCGGGACAGGACGGCAACGAATCAGGACCGAATCGGCGATCTGGGCCAGTTCCTCAGATGTTCGCCACAAGCTATTGTATATTAAGATGGATTAACCATACGGACGTTTCGCGTTCAAGCCGGAAATCGGGCGGCCGCGGGCTCCGTACGCCCGGACTGCATTGTCTACTCTATACAGTGAGCGTCCCGCCGAAGCGGCGGCGGTGCAGCGCCCGGGCTCGGCTCCATCGCGGCTGGGCGCCGTTCCTGCCGCTCAACGCTTTCGCCGAACGCTGGGCGGCCGGGACCTTGGCGGAACAGGGGTGAGCGACTCCAAACTTGACGCCCGAAGACTCTCTGCCTATACCGCCCCCTCTCGCGCGGAGCCCGGCTTTCGCGTGTCCGATTTCTTTATGCGAAGGTCGCTTCCATGTCGCGCCGCTGCGAACTCACTGGTGTTGGACCGATGGTCGGTCACAACGTGAGCCACTCCAATATCAAGACGAAGCGCCGCTTCCTGCCCGCGCTGTCGCCCGCCACGCTCCAGTCGGAAGCGCTCGGTCAGTCGTTCAAGCTGCGGATCACCAACGCCGCGCTGCGCACGCTGGACTTCCGCGGCGGCCTGGACGTGTTCCTGGTCGGCGCCAAGGACGAGGCCCTGTCGCCCCGCGCCCTGAAGATCAAGCGTCAGGTCAAGGCGAAGCTGGCGGAGAAGGCGGCGGCCTGAGCCGCGCCCTCATCCAAGGCAAAGACAAGAAAAAGGCCCGCGGGATGATCCCCGCGGGCCTTCTTCGTTTCCGGTCTTCCGCGTCGCGTCAGGGGGCGGCGAAGCTGACCGGGGTCACCGGCGTGAGAGCCGCGTAGGCGACCAGCCTGGAGTCGCCGACCTGGGCCACGGCGCGGCCGACGCTGCGACGCACGCATTCCGGATAGATGTAGCCAGCCAGCGCCTCACCCTTCAGATCGGCCCAGCACGCCTTGGAGGCGGCCCGGACGATGTCGGCATGCAGCTGCTCGGTCGACTTGCCGGCAACCGGGACGCGGATCTCGGCGGCGCCGGCGAAGCCAGCGGCGCCGGCGGCGACGGCGGCGAGGACGGCCACGAGGGTCTTCTTGAACTTGGTCATAACAAGCACTCCCGAAAGGGGTTGGGTTTCAACCGCTTCCGGCACGCTTCCCCTGATGGCCGCGGCTCATCGTCCGTCTGTCGCCTTCGAGTCGATATCTAGCGCGAGTTTTCAGGTTATCAATGGTTATGTTGCATCGCACTAGTCTGTGATGCAGCGCAGCATTCAGGCTGCAAGCAGATCGCGGCCCGCTTGCCTGACATCTGTGCAGCCGGTGAGCGCCATGGCCATGGTCATCTCCTGACGCAGGATCTGGAGCACATGGGCGACACCGGCTTCGCCCCGCGCGCCCAGCGCCCAGGCCCAGGGCCGGCCGACCAGACAGGCCTTGGCGCCCAGGGCCAGCGCCTTGACCACGTCCAGGCCCGAGCGGACGCCGCCGTCCATCAGGATGGTCAGATCATCGCCCACGGCGTCGGCGATCGGGGGGAGGGCCCGGACGCCTGACAAGACGCCGTCCAGCTGCCGCCCGCCGTGGTTGGAAACGATGATGCCATCCGCCCCGACCTTGACCGCCTCGCGCGCGTCGTCCGGATCGAGGATTCCCTTGATGACGATCGGGCCGTCCCAGTGGCTGCGGATCCAGTCCAGATCCTGCCAGGTCAGGGAGGGGTCGAAGTTCTTCGTCACCCATGGCCAGAACTCGGACATCCCCTTCGCTTCGGGAATCGCGGCCGCCAGATTGCCGAACACATGCGGCTTGCCGCCCAGCTGCACGTCGACCAGCCAGTCCGGATGGGTGATACCGTCCCACGCCCGCTTGAGGCCGCTGGTCAATGACGGCGCGCCGCCGAACAGCCCCGTTCGCATGTCGCGGTAGCGCGCGCCGGGCACCGGCAGGTCGACCGTGAACACCAGCACCGGGCAGCCCAGGCCCTTCGCCCGCGCCAGCAGCTCCGCCATATAGCCCCGATCCCGGATCATGTAGAGCTGGAACCAGGGTGCCACACCCGCGCCGGTGGTCACCTCGTCCAGATCGCAGACGCCGACGGTGGACAGGCAGAACGGCACGCCCGCCGCCCTCGCGGCCTTCGCGGCCTGAACCTCTCCGCGACGGGCGTACATGCCGGCCATGCCGACCGGGGCCAGCATCACCGGCATGGAAAACGGCTGGCCGAACAGGTCTGTCGCCAGCGAGATCTGTGAGACGTCGCGCAGCACACGCTGGCGCAGGGCCAGATCCTCGAAGTCCTCGACGTTCCGGCGCAGGGTGGCTTCTGCGTAGGAGCCCCCGTCGATGTAGTCGAACAGAAGCCGGGGCAGTCGCCGGCGCGCCAGCTCGCGATAGTCGCTGACCGCGGCCGGGATCATTTCGGCGGCGTCCAGTCGAAGGCCAGCAGCAGCGTGCGCTGCCTGTCGTTGAAGTTGTCGTCCGAGAGCAGGTAGAGCCGCCAGTCGCCGTTCGGGCCGCTGGAGACCGCCACGCCTTCGAAATTGTCGACCGTCGTCGAAGGGCCCATGGCCAGCCGTCCGATCACCGACTTCTCACCCATGGGCTTGCTCACGATCGTCAGGATTATCCGCGAGCCGATGGAGGGGATAAAGCTGTGGTGCAGGATCACCAGTTCCCCGGCGGGGCCTGTGGTCAGGGCCGACAACCTGTAGCCGACAGGGGGGGCGGGCAGGCCCTCGACCGGCCGACAGGACAGCTGCAGGCGGCAGAACCAGATGCCGCCGGGCTCGACGCCGACCCAGTAGCCGTCCCCATAGAGCGTCGGCGCGGCGGCCAGGCCCTCCATGCCGTCATTGGCGGCCATCGAGACGGGCGGCATGGCCACGGGATATGGCCGTCGGTCTCCGGAGGGCGGATAGCGCCAGATGCGGTGGTCGCGCTCGAAGCTGACCAGCATCTCGCCGTTGGCGAGGAGCGACAGGCCCTCTGCGTCGCCGCGCGACTTGTTGGTGAGCGGGCCGCCCGTCTCCTCGGTGAGCGGGCGCAGGGCAACGTCTGTCACGCCGACCAGCCGGCCGGCGGCGTCCAGCGCCAGGGTGGCTGTGAACAGGTCCGCCCCGTCGTCCGACACGCTGGCGATCCGCCCGCCGGGCGACAGAACCAGGTCCGAGAGGCCATGCAGGCGACTGGTGGCCGTGCTGGTGATGGCGACGCCGCCGGCGTAGCGGAAGTCGCCGACCGCCGTGGCGGCGGCGTTGGAGGGGTCCATCGCCACCGGCAGAGTTTCCACGGCGATCGCGGGGCCCCAGGGAACCGGAGCGGGCGGCAGCTCGACGCTGGCGGTGACGCAGCCGGACAGCAGAGCCGGCAGAACCCAGGTCAGCAGACGCCGGGCCACGCGCTTCACGTCAGCGCCCCCCGCACTTCACGGAAGGTGGTGGCCTTCATCGGCGGCGGCTGCGTCACCGGCGGCGGCGCCAGCAGGCCGCGATTGGCCGCCACCCGCTTGGGCTCCTCCTCGAACAGCGCCGCCAGTTGCTCGACCAGCGCGCCGCCCAGCTGCTCGACGTCGACGATGGTCACCGCCTTCTTGTAGTAGCGGGTCACATCGTGGCCGATGCCGATGGCCAGCAGCTCCACCGGGCTCTTGCCCTCGATCTCGCCGATCACGTGGCGCAGGTGACGTTCCAGGTAGTGGCCGCTGTTCACCGACAGCGTCGAGTCGTCGACCGGGGCGCCGTCGCTGATGACCATCAGGATGCGCCGCTGTTCGGGGCGATTGATCAGGCGCTGGTGCGCCCACATCAGGGCCTCGCCGTCGATGTTTTCCTTCAGCAGCCCCTCGCGCATCATCAGGCCGAGGTTGCGGCGAGCCCGCCGCCAGGGCGCGTCGGCGGCCTTGTAGATGATGTGCCGCAGGTCGTTGAGGCGACCGGGCGAGGCGGGCTTGCCGGCCTTGATCCACTCGTCGCGGGACAGTCCGCCCTTCCAGGCGCGCGTCGTGAACCCGAGAATCTCGGTCTTGACCGCGCAGCGCTCCAGCGTGCGGGCCAGGATGTCGGCGCAGACGGCGGCGACCATGATCGGCCGTCCGCGCATCGAGCCGGAATTGTCGATCAGGATGGTGACCACCGTGTCGCGGAACTCGGTGTCCGACTCCTGCTTGAACGACAAGGGCGCGGTCGGGTCCATGATGATCCGCGGCAGGCGGGCGACGTCGAGCATGCCCTCCTCAAGGTCGAACTGCCAGGACCGGTTCTGCTGGGCCATCAGCCGGCGCTGCAGCTTGTTGGCCAGGCGCGAGACAACGCTGGAAAGGCTGGCCAGCTGCTGGTCGAGGTAGGCGCGCAGGCGGGTCAGTTCCTCCGCGTCGCAGAGATCCTCGGCGCCGACGATCTCGTCGTGGGCGCTGGTGAAGACCTTGTAGGACGGCTCGGGCTGATTGTTGTCCTTGATGTCCGGCCGGGCCGGCTTCGCGCCGTCGCCCATCTCGGGCGCCTCGTCGGACATTTCGGCGTTTTCGTCGTCCTCGGCCTCGACCAGCTGCTGTTCGCCGTCCTGGGCCTGCTGCTCGTCGGTCTCCATCTCGTCCATGGAGGCGCCTTCCGGCGACTGGCCCTCGCCCTCGCCGTCGTCGTTCTGGTCGGACTCGGACTGCTGTTCGTCGTCCTCGCCCTGGTCCTCGTTGCTCTCCTGGGCGTCGAGCTCTGCGTCGCCGAGGTCCAGATCGCGCAGGATGGTGCGCACGGTCTTCTGGAAGGCCGCCTGGTCGTGAATGTCGCTGGACAGCCGGTCCAGGTCGGCGCCGGCCTTTGCCTCGATGTCGTCGCGGAACAGATTGACGGCGTCCCGCGCGCCCTCGGGCGGCGCATCGCCTGTCAGTCGTTCGCGGACCATCAGCGACAGCACGTCGGCCATCGGGATGCTGGCCTTGTCCTTCATCCGGACCAGACCCTTGCGCTCGATGGACAGCTCCAGGACCGTGGTCAGGTTGGCGCGGACCCCGCCCAGGGCGTTGGCGCCGATCGCCTCGATCCGCGCCTGCTCCACGGCTTCGTAGATCGCCTGGCCTTCGGGCGAGCCCGGGCGTCCCCTGGCATAGGTCCCGGCGTCATGGTGCGCGTAGCGCAGCGCCATCTGGTCGGCCAGGCCGCGGATGCGCGAGGCCTCCTTGCTGTTCAGGTCGCGGGGCGGATGCGGCAGCACCGCCCGGTTGCCCGACAGCGACGGACCGTCGCCCGAGAAGACGACCTCGAGGTCCGGCGTCTCGGCCAGGGAACGCGCGGCATGGGCCAGGGCGCGTTTGAACGGTTCGGTGGGACTCTCGGGCTTGCTCATCGCCCAAGGGTTCTAGCGCGACGACGCCGCGTCATGGAAGGCGGAGTCGACAGTGGCCTGCTACTTCCACGCTTTACCTCCACCCCCCGAGTCCAGGGTCGCTCAGACGGAGGCGTTCGCGCCTTCGAGCCTGCGGCCGGACTGGGCCGGCAGCCAGAACGAGAACCAGCTACCCTTGCCGACCTGGCTTTCGACCGTCAGCTCGCCGTCCATCAGCTCGACCAGTTCCCGGCAGATGGCCAGCCCCAGACCGGTGCCGCCGAACTGTCGTGTCGTCGAGGCGTCGAGCTGGTTGAACTTGCCGAACAGTTCGGCGAGGCGCTCCTTCGGAATGCCTGGGCCGGTATCCATCACCGTGAACTCCAGGCCCCTGTCGCTGCGCCAGACACGGGTCGAGACATGGCCCTGGGCGGTGAACTTGATGGCGTTTGACAGCAGGTTGCCGAGCACCTGGGTGACCCGCAGGGCGTCGAGGCTCCAGACGCCGGCCGCGCTGGGTTCGACCAGCACGCCAAAGGCCAGTCCCTTGTCGGAGGCCGCGGCGCGGAAGTTGTCGCAGGTGGCCGCGATGGCGTCCGGCAGGGCGATGTCCTCGCGGCTGATCTCCAGCTTGCCGGCCTCGATCTTCGCCAGGTCGAGCACATCGTTGAGGATGTTGAGCAGCATGCCGCCCGAGTCGCGGATGATCTGCAGGCGTTCACGCTGGTCGTCGCCCAGCTCGCCGCGGGCCATGACCTGGGCCATGCCCAGAACGCCGTTCAGCGGCGTCCGGATCTCGTGGCTGATGTTGGCCAGAAACTGCGACTTGGCCACGCTGGCCGCCTCGGCCCGATCCCGCGCCTTTGTCAGGTCCTCCAGGGTGCGCACCAGGCGAAGGTCATTGGCCCCCAGGTCGGCGAGCGCCCGCATCACGCTGACAACCAGGGCCAGGCTGGTGGCGAGAATGACGAGCGTCAGCAATCCGAACGCCGGCGCCACCTGCCGGATCACGTCCACGCCCGGCTGGGCGGGTGTCCAGGAAAGGCGGCCAAGCTCCTTGCCGGCGCTGTCCTTCAGGAGCACTACGGGCGAGTCGGCGAGCTCGCCCGCGCTCAGAAGTCGCGGCGAGGCAATACCGAGATCCTTTTCCAGTTCGGCCAGGAAATCGTCGCTGACAAGCCGCGCCGACACCAGGATCGGTGCGCGGTCCGCGTGCGATCCAAGGTCGTTCTCGGGCGTTACGGTGGACGCCACGACCAGCCAGATCGCGTCCTCGACAGCGACCAGGCTGCTGCGCGTCACGTTGCCGGCAAAGCCGAAGTTGGTCCCGCGGTCGGCCTTGGCTTCGCGGACCTTGGCGAGCAAGGGCGCGACCGCCCCTGCGAAGGCTGTCGCCTCCTTCACCGGCGCGAGCTCACCGCCCCTGGAGGCGTATCGCAGGTCGCCCGCGGCGTCGAACAGCACCGTGACGTCATGGCCCATATACTGGGCGTAGTAGACGCCGAAGTTCGTATCGATCCACGCCATGTCCAGACGTGAGGTGGTGTTCGTCCAGGCGTCGTCCCAGATAGTGGCCGAGGTGACGTCCTCGGCTATCTGCTCGAGGCGCCGATCCAGGGTGCGGGTGACGAGGGCCTGCTCCTGACGGGCCGTCATCTCGTCAACCGCACGGGCCCACCAGGCCAGCGTGCCGATCGCGCCGGCCAGCAGGAACATGGCCACAATGACCCCCAGGAACAGGGTGCGTCGAAGACGGCCGCGCGTCGATGAGGACTCTGTGACGGACATTCGATCTCCGGAGCAGGCCTCGAGTCTCGGAGTCAGAGAATAATGGCGTCTGAACACCGCCTGCGCCCGGCCGTCGCACCCGAAATGAGTACTTGTCCCGTTAACCACGGACGGCGACACTCCCGGCAGCAAGAGGGGACGTCCATGAAACTGAGTATCCCGACCCTGGTCGCCGCTGGGGCCCTCGCCTTGGCCACGCCTGCGCTCGCCGAGGAAACCTCCACCTTCAGCCTTTCCGGCGAGATCGGGGTGGTCTCGGACTACCAGTATCGCGGTTATTCGCTGTCAGGCGGCGACTGGGCGCTGCAGGGCGGTCTGACGGTCAATGCGCCGTCCGGCTTCTACGCCACGGTCTGGAGCTCGATGATCGAGGAGTACGGAATCGGAGCCGACGGCGACGGCGCCAAGGCCGAGGTTGATTTCTCCCTTGGCCGGGCGTTCAGCGCCGGCGGCCTGGATTGGGACGCCTCGTTTCAGTATTACGGCTACCCGGACGGTACGGACGTCGACTTTTTCGAGACGATCCTCACGGTCTCGCGCACGACCGGCGCCTTCACCGCGACGGTCGGCGTCGAATATGCGCCCAGCCAGGACAACCTGGGCGGGGACGACAATTCCTACCTCTTCGTCGGCGGTGACTATGCGCCGGAGCACTGGCCGGTCAGCCTCAGCGCCCGGATCGGCCATGAGGAAGGCGCCTTCGCCGACGGCAAGCTCGACTGGTCTGTCGGCGCGGCCAGGGCCTTCGGCCCGGTTACGGTCAACCTGCTCTGGACAGACTCCGACGGTCCTGGCGCGGAAGGCACGCTTTCCGGCGGTATCGTCGCGAGCTTCTGATCAGGCCCGCACCGCCATCGTGGCCTTGGCCGGCGTGGTCGGCGCGCGCAGGATGTCGACGATCCGGCTGAGAAACGCCCGGCGCCGTGCGAGCGCGCCGGGAATGTCCTCGCCGGCGCGGATCATGCGCACGTCGTCGCGGGCGGCCTCCAGCACCAGACGGTCGGCGACCGCGGGCAGGTGGCCGTCGCCCTTGCGGGCGTCCATGATGGCGGCGTGCGAGCGGGCTTCGCCGATACGCTTCTGAACCAGGGCTTCAACATCCGTACCGGTCTCGGCGCGGGCGGCCAGTGTGGCGAAGTCATGCGCATACATGCGCACGAAGCCTTCCTCGATCATCGGATCTCCGATCTGCCGTCGGCCGGGCAGGCATTCCGACGGTGAACGCGCTTTCAGCGCGGGGTAAGCGGGCACAATAGCACACCGGCGCTAGAACCGGGGCGGAATGTGGCTTCCCGCCCCCTGTCCGGTTCGAGCGCTCGCCGCAGCCTGGCGACGGGGCGCGATATCGTTCCGCCCGCCGGCCCGGGACGTGGTATCCTGCCGCCATCGGAAACCGGTCAGACAGGCCGGGAAGGGGACGAACCGACGCGCGCCGCGTGTCTTGGCCCCCGCTCCGGAAAGCCCCCCATGGCCAAGGGCCAGAAGAAATCCAACAAGGAAACCCGCAAGCCGAAGGCCGAGAAGGCCAAGGTCATCGCCGCCGCGCCGTCGTTCCTGACGCCGCTCAAGATCGGGAAGCAGAAGTAGCCGCCCCGGTGGCGATGCAGACCGTCCACCTCGTCCAGGCCTTCATCGCCGGCAAGGGTCAGGCCCTGAAAGCCGAGCAGACGCTGGTCTGCACCTCGGCCGAGGAGGCGCGCCGCAAGGCCGAGCGCCTGTCGACCCTGCGGCTGGGCGTGGTCGCCTTCTCGGCCACCGCCGACGCCGACCTGGGCGACTATGACGAGAACCCGGTCATCCTGTTTCACGCCGGCCGCCTGCCGCCGCCGTTCGACGAGCTCTGACCTCAGTGCGTCGGGCCGGTCGGCCCGTCCTCCTCCAGCAGCAGGATGAAGGCGATGATCTCGTCCCACTGGGCGAGGCCGTCGACATCCCCCACGGCCGCCAGCTCCGCCGCGCGCAGCATCGCGATGGTCGACGCGTCGCCGCCGTATTGGGCGATCAGCGCCAGGGCCGTGGCGCGGGTCGCCGCGGCGGATCGGTCGTGCGGCTGGTCCATGGGCGCTCCGAGTTCTCCTCGGCGATATGGCGCGGTCGTGCGGGAAGGGAAGCGCTGACGCCCTGCGTGCTTCGCGACACGCCCTTCGGGCGCTCCTCAGGATGACGAAGGCTGGTGGACGGCCCTACAGACTTCGTCAGGGTGAGGAGCGCGAAGCGCGGGCTCAAGAGGGACAGGTTAAGAGGTCCCTTGGGACACCTTAACCTGTCCCCGCCGCCGCCCCTAATGCACCCGCGCCTTGCCGATCACCAGGCCGTCGTCGTCCGCTGACACCTCGATCACCGAGCCGTCCATCAGGTCGCCGGCCAGCAGCTTCCTCGCGATCGGGTCGATCAGTTCCTTCTGGATGACCCGCTTCAGCGGCCGCGCCCCGTAGACGGGGTCGTAGCCGCGTTCGGCCAGCCAGTGCATGGCGCCGCCGTCCAGGGCGATGGCCATGCGGCGATCGGCCAGCAGGGCCTCGACGCGCTTGAGCTGGATGCGGACGATGTTGTCCATCTCGCCGCGGCCCAGACGCTTGAACAGGATGATCTCGTCCAGCCGGTTGAGGAACTCGGGCCGGAAGCTGCGGCGGACGACCTCCATGACCTGCGGCCGCACGGTCTCGACATCCTCGCCGTCGGCCATGCCCGCCAGGAACTCGGCGCCCATGTTGCTGGTCAGGATGATGACGGTGTTGCGGAAGTCGATGGTCCGGCCCTGACCGTCGGTCAGGCGGCCGTCGTCCAGCACCTGCAGCAGGATGTTGAACACGTCCGGGTGGGCCTTCTCGACCTCGTCGAACAGCACCACCTGGTAGGGCCGGCGACGCACGGCCTCGGTCAGGGCGCCGCCCTCGTCATAGCCGACATAGCCCGGAGGGGCCCCGATCATGCGGCTGACGCTGTACTTTTCCATGTATTCGCTCATGTCGAGGCGGGTGATCGCCGCCTCGTCGTCAAACATGAACTCGGCCAGGGCCTTGGTCAGCTCGGTCTTGCCCACGCCCGTCGGGCCAAGGAAGAGGAAGCTGCCGATCGGACGGCCGGGATCCTTCAGGCCGGCGCGGGCGCGGCGCACCGCGTCGGAAACGGCGAGCAGCGCCTCCTCCTGACCGACCACGCGACCGCGCAGGCTGTCTTCCATCTTCAGCAGCTTTTCGCGCTCGCCTTCGAGCATCTTCTCGACCGGCACCCCGGTCCAGCGGCTGACCACGGCGGCGATCTGCTCGGCGTCGACGACCTCGGGTGTCAGCGGACGCTCGCCGCCGACCTCGTCCCCGGCCTTGGACTCCTCCTCGGCCAGGCGCTTCTCCAGGGCCGGGATCTCGCCGTACTGGATCTGACCGGCGCGTTCGAAGTCGCCGCGGCGCTGGGCCACGGCCAGTTCGGCGCGCAGCCGGTCGAGGGCCTCGCGAGTCTGGGCGGCGCCGCCGACCTTCTCCTTCTCGGCCTTCCAGCGGGCGGTCATCTCGTCGGAGGCGGTCTGCAGCTCGCCGATCTCCTCCTCGAGGTTGTCCAGCCGCTGGCGGCTGGCCGCGTCGGTCTCCTTCCTGAGGGCCTCGCGCTCGATCTTCAGCTGCACCAGCCGGCGGTCGATCTCGTCCAGCTCCTCGGGTTTGGAGTCGACGGCCATGCGCACGCGGCTGCCGGCCTCGTCGATCAGGTCGATGGCCTTGTCGGGCAGGAAGCGGTCGGTGATGTAGCGGTTGGACAGGGTGGCGGCGGCGACGATGGCGCTGTCGCTGATCCGCACCCCGTGGTGGACCTCGTACTTTTCCTTCAGGCCGCGCAGGATCGAGACGGTGTCCTCCACCGTCGGCTCGCTGACAAACACCGGCTGGAAGCGACGGGCCAGGGCCGCGTCCTTTTCGACGTGCTTGCGGTACTCATCCAGCGTGGTGGCGCCGACACAGTGCAGCTCGCCGCGCGCCAGGGCGGGCTTGAGCAGGTTGGAGGCGTCCATCGCCCCCTCGGTCTTCCCGGCGCCCACGAGCGTGTGCATCTCGTCGATGAACAGGATGATCGAGCCCTCGGCGGCGGTGACCTCGTTCAGCACGGCCTTCAGCCGCTCCTCGAACTCGCCGCGATACTTCGCCCCTGCGATCAGCGCCCCCATGTCGAGCGCCATCAGCTTCTTGTCCTTCAGGGACTCCGGCACGTCGCCGCTGACGATGCGCAGGGCCAGGCCCTCGACAATGGCGGTCTTGCCCACGCCCGGCTCGCCGATCAGGACGGGGTTGTTCTTGGTGCGGCGGGCCAGCACCTGGATGGTGCGGCGGATTTCCTCGTCGCGGCCGATGACCGGGTCCAGCTTCTGGTCGCGCGCCTTCTGGGTCAGGTCGGTAGCGTAACGCTTGAGGGCGTCATAGCCCTCCTCGGCGCTGGCGCTGTCGGCGGTGCGGCCCTTGCGGACATCGGCCGCGGCGCTCTCCAGCGCCTTCTCGGCGGCGCCGGCGTCCTTCAGGGCCCTGGCCGCGTCGCCGCCCTCGGCGGCCAGCGCGATCAGCAGCCGTTCGGTGGTGATGAAGGCGTCGCCGGCCTTCTTGGCGTCTTCCTCGGCCCGGGCGAACACGCGGGCGGTGTCGGGCTTGAGGTAGAGCTGACCGCTGCCGCCCTCGACCTTGGGCATGCGGGTCAGCAGCGCCTCGAGCGCGGTGTCGACAGCGTCGGGCCGCCCGCCGGCGCTCTGGATCAGGGCGCGGGACAGGCCGTCCCGCTCCTCGAGCAGGACCTTGAGGATGTGTTCGGGCGTCAGGTGCTGGTGGCGGCGCGCCAGGGCCAGCGACTGGGCGCTCTGGATCGCCTGTTTGGCGCGGTCGGAATAGAGGTCGATGTTCATGGGTATCCCCGGTACGGCGGAATGCGCCCGGTCGCCTTGATCAAGCGCAACCGGACAGCCCGGATGTAGGTGTGGCCCGAGGGCAACACAAGGGTGGAGCCCCTCTTCCTCTCCCTCGTGGGAGAGAGGGACCATGCGGAGCATGGTGGAGCGGGAGGCGCCAGCGATGGAAGGGCTTGGCGAGCATCCGGCGAACGCCGCGCCTGGACGGCAAACGTCTGCGTATCCCGCTCCACCACCCTCCGGGTGGTCCCCTTCTCCCAAGTGGGAGAGGAGTATCGTGTAACCAGCCGCACCGCCGTGCCGCAGAGCGTGACCTCGCCGTCCTGGACCAGGCCCCGCGCCTCTGCCGCCGCGCGGACCGCCGCTACGTCCCGCACCGCCACGTCGAAGGCCCGCAGGCCATCGCCCCGGCCGTCGGTCGCCGGCACGAAGCGCAGCTCGCTGTCCTCCAGCGGGATGCGCCAGCCGTCGCCGGCCGTTTCCCGCGTCAGGCCCAGCACCTGGGCCCAGCGGGCCGACATGGCGCCCGGGTCGGCGCCCTGCAGCTCGGCGCCGACGATGGCGGTCGAGACGTCGGTACGGACATGATCGCGCCAGACCGGCCCGCCCCACTCCCAGTGATCCTGGGGGTCCATCCAGTCGAGCGACAGAATGGCGCCGCCGACGTCGCGGGGATGGATGTGCGCCGCCCGGGCGCGGGGCAGGTCGATGTCCTCGACCACCCGCGCCCCGGCCGCCGCGATGCCGGCGCGGGCCGCGTCGATGTCGCCGACCTGCAGGATGACCATATAGCCGCCGTCGCCGCCGCGCTTGTCCAGCAGCCGGCCGGCGGTCGTGCCCTCGGCCTTGGGCGAGACGACCTCCAGGAAGAACTCGCCGATCGGGAAGACCGCGTTCTTCAGCCCGAACTTGCCGACGCCCGGGTCGTCGTACGCATAGTCCAGGCCGAGCACGGCGCGGATGTCGGCCTCTGCGGCGGCGAGGTCCGCTCCGACGAGCGCGATCTGGCGCAGGCGCATGGTGGTCAACTCCGGATCTCGAGGATGTCGAGCTTCGACTCCTGTTTGGGCCAGGGCACGACCATCCGCCAGCGGCCGTTGCCGATGCGCTCGATGACGCCGACCTGGTCACGCTCGGCCTTCTCGCCGTAGGCCGGGAAGGCCGTCTCGGCGTCGCCCCAGGCCTGCGCGCCGACGTAGATCAGGCGCCCGGGGTTGTCGCTGTCGGGATAGATCAGGCCCCGGGTGCGCTGGCTGCCGGTGGTCTTGGTCAGGATCAGGTCGCCGCCCGGCGTCAGCTCGACCGTACAGGTGAACCAGGGGTAGGCGACGTACTTCAGGCCGTCGCCGCCCATCGCGCCGACCTTGATGGTGCGGCAGCGGTACTTGCCGGGCCCGGGCTGCAGGGGCGGGGTCGCCAGCGCCGCGTCCTGCACGGCCAGCATGCCCAGGGAGTCCAGCTCGGCGCCGAACTCGTGGTTCGCCTCGCGCAGGGCCTGTTTCCAGGCGTTGTCGAGACGGCTGATGCGGTCCTGATCATCGGCGCTGGCCACCGACTTCCACCGGTCCGTCCCGCCCTGCAGCCCGCCGTCGCCCGGCGCGGTGGCGGTTGGGTCGGCGGCGGGCGGCCCGGCGGGCGCGGTGGTGTCAGGCGTCGCGGGCGGCTCGGGGGGCTGCGCCGGCTCGCTGGGCCGGGAACAGGCCGCCAGGGTCAGGGCCAGGGCGGAGGCGGCGAGGGTGCGGATCATCATGGGTGAAGGTTGGCGCGGCCAAAGGGTTGCGTAAAGGCCTTGCGGTCAGGCCGTGCGTCCTTCGAGACGCTCGCTTGAGGCTCGCTCCTCAGGATGACGAACTCTGTGGAACGCAAACCACGCTCGTCATGGTGAGGAGCCGGCTCTCGGGCCGGCGTCGCGAACCACGCACCGAGCCACCCCTACTGCCGCGCCATCTCCGCCTCGCCGACGGCGTCGCCGTCCAGGGCCTGGTCGTCGTTCATGGTCACCGTCACCTTGCGCAGCAGGCCGGTGAAGGCGAACGGGGCGGCGTAGTCGCCGACCGGGCTGCCGCGGTCGAGGCCGATGTCCAGGCCCGACCAGCTGATCAGGGTGTGGAAGCCGAGCGGCGTCGTGGTCTCGCCCGCGGGAACCCCGTCGATCAGCAGCACGATCCGTCGTCCGCCCGGTCCGGGCCGCACGGCCACGCCCAGCCGGCGTTGACCGGGCTCCACCGGCCGGTCGCTGGTCACCACCGCGTGGGTCCCGCCGATGTTCAGGTCATGGACCAGCCGGCCGTCCTTCAGAAACAGCGAATAGCCGCTGGTCATGTCCCCGTGGGCGATAAGCACCCCTTCGTCGCCGACCGCGACGCGGACGTCGGCCTCGATGCGGTAGCTTCGGCTGCGCACGTCCGGCGCCACGTCGGTGGGCACATGGCCCATGCCCTTGTGGAACACGAAGCGGGTCCGGGCGCCGTGGAAGCGCTGGGCGTTCTCGGCGAAGCGGGGGCCGAAGCGGTCGTCCAGCGGCAGCACCTTCGACGCCTCCGCCAGCACCCACCACTCGGCCTTCAGGGCCTCCAGCTTCTCCGGATGGGCGGCCGCCAGGTCGTGGCTCTCAGAGAAGTCCTGGGCCAGGTGATAGAGCTCCCAGACGTCGTCCTCGAACGGCCGGCCGGGCGGGTGGTAGGCGACCGCCTTCCAGCCATCCTTGACCAGACCCCGGTGGCCGAACATCTCGAAGTACTGGGCCCCGGCCTTGGACGGCGCCGTCGGATCAGCCAGCGAGGCGGCGAAGCTGGTTCCCTCCAGCGGCATCTGGACGACGCCGGCGATGCTGTCCGGCGGGGTGATCCCGAGCAGCTCCAGCAGGGTCGGAACCACGTCGCTGGCGTGGGTGAACTGGGCGCGCGTCTCGCCCGCCGCCCCGATCCCCGCCGGCCAGCTCATCACCAGCGGGTCGCGGATGCCGCCGCCGTGGGTGTTCTGCTTGTAGCGCTTCAGCGGGGTGTTGGACGCCATCGCCCAGCCGAGCGGGAAGTTGGAGTGGGTGTCGGGCCCGCCGATGTCGTCGATGCGGGCCAGTTTCTCGGCCATCGGCTCGGGCTTGCCGTTGAAGGGGCCCATGGCGTTGACCATGCCCAGCGGTCCGCCCTCCTGGCTGGCGCCGTTGTCGGAGAGAACCAGGATCAGGGTGTCGTCCCTCAAGCCGGCCTCTTCCAGGAAGGACACCAGCCGCGCCAGATGCTGGTCGGCATGCTCCAGCATCGCGGCGAAGGCGGCCTGCAGCCGGGTGAAGACCCGCTGCTCGTCCGGGGCGTGGTCGGCCCAGGCGCGGACATGGTCGTTGCGCGGGGGCAGGGCGGTGTCGGCCGGGACGATGCCCATGGCCTTCTGTCGGGCCAGACGCCGCTCGCGTTCAACGTCCCAGCCTTCATTGAATACGGCGTCGTATTTCAGGATCAGATCGCGCGGAGCCTGATGCGGCGCGTGGCAGGCGCCCAGGCCGATCCAGGTCAGCCAGGGCGTGTCGGGCGCGTCGGCCGTATGGTCGGCGATGTAGCGGATGGCCTGATCGACCAGGTCTTCGGTCAGGTGATAGCCGGTCTCGTACGTGCCCGGCGCCGCGACCGGCGTGTTGTCGCGCACCAGCTCGGGCGAATACTGGTCGGTCTCTGCATCAAGGAAGCCGTAGAAGCGGTCGAAGCCCCGGCCCAGCGGCCAGCCGTCGAACGGCCCGGTCGCGCCGCTCTCGGTCAGCGGTGTCACATGCCACTTGCCCAGCATGTAGTTCCGGTAGCCGTGCGGGCGCAGCATCTCCGGCAGGATGCCGGCCTCCTTCGCGATCTTGCCGCGATAGCCGGGATAGCCGCTGTCGAAGTTGGCCAGGCACCCGACGCCGACGCTGTGGTGGTTGCGGCCGGTCAGCAGCGCCGCCCGGGTGGTCGAGCACATCGCCGTGGTGTGGAAGCCGGTGTAGCGCAGGCCCCCGGCGGCGAGGCGGTCGATGGTCGGGGTCTCGATCGGCGAGCCGTAGCAGCCGAAGTCCGAGAAGCCGACATCGTCGAACAGCACGACCAGGATGTTCGGCGCGCCCTTCGGCGGCGCGGGCGGCGCCGGCCACCAGGGCGTCGAGTCCTTGATCGTGCGCCCGATCTTGCCGGCCATGGTCGCTCCTCCCGCGATCAGTTTTCGGGAGCCTAGCGCAATTGCTTTCGGTTACCAGAGGGTAACAGCGCGATCAGTCGCCGCCGAGTCGCAGGGCGATGCGGCAGCGCAGGCCGTCGGGCTCGAAGGCCATGGTGGTTTCCCCGTTCATGTCGACCTGGATCGACCGCTGGATGAGCCGCGAGCCGAAGCCCTGCCGCGTCGGGGCGACCACGGTCGGACCGCCGCTTTCGCGCCAGTCCAGGGTCAGACGCCGCCCGCCGATGTCGTCGCGGGTCTCGCTCCAGGCGACCGCCATCCGGCCCTCGGGAACCGAGAGGGCGCCGTACCGGGCGGCGTTGGTGGCCAGCTCGTGGGTCACCAGCGCGAAGGTCAGGGCTTCCTGGGCCGACAGGCGAACGGCCGGGCCCTCCAGGCTGGACCGGGCCGCGCCGTAGGGACCGAGCTCAAGGCTCAGCAGTTCGTCGAGCCGCGCGCCTTCCCAGTTGGCCGAGGTCAGCACGTTGTGGACGCCTGACAGCGCCATCAGCCGGGCCTCGAAGGCGGTGCGGAAGGCCACCGGGTCGGGGGTCGCCCGCACGGTCTGGGCGGCGATCGACTGGACCGTCGCGAGCGTGTTCTTGACCCGGTGGTTCAGCTCGTCGAGCAGCAGCTTGCGGTGCTCCTCGGCCCGGACCCGCTCCGTGACGTCCGAGCCCTCCACGAAGATGCCGACCACGAGGCCGTCGCTGTCCCGGATCGGCTGGTAGATGAAGTCCAGGAACCGCTCCCGGGGCGCCCCGCCCGGCGTCTGGATCAGGGTCACCGGCGCCGAGAGCCCGACATAGGGCTCGCCGGTGCTGAACACGGTGTCGAGCAGGGCGGAGAAGCCCTGACCGGCCAGTTCGGGCAGGGCCCGGGCGACCGTCTTGCCGATGATGTCCCGGTGGCCGGTCAGTTGCTGGTAGGCGGTGTTGGCGAGGGTGAAGACATGGTCGGGCCCCGACAGCACGGCCATGAAGCCCGGCGCCTGCATGAACAGGTCGCGCAGGCCGGCGGTCTCGCGTTGCAGCGCGCGGGTCGCGGATTCCGCCTCGCGGGCGCGCTGCAGCAGATCGGTCTCGCCCGGCAGGTGGCCGGCCTGCCGCCGCAGCCGGTGCAGCTCGGTCACATCGACGGTGTTCTGCATGACGAAGGCCACCGCGCCCGAGGCGTCGCGCACCGCCGTGTGCACCGCCGTCCAGTAGCGCCGCTCGATGCCCCTGGGGGTGGGGGTGTCACAGGGGATGAAGGCCAGGGTGTCGGACTGTCCGGTGTCCAGCACCCTCTGCAGCGAGATGCGCAGCCGCTTTCCGTTCTCCGGGTCCGGGAACAGGTCGAACAGACAGCCGCCGATCAGCGCCGCGCGCGTGCGGAAGACCGCCGCCTCATAGGCGGCGTTGGCCTCGACGTAGCGCAGCTGACGGTCCAGCATCATGCAGGGGCCGGGGAGCGCCTGGAAGAGCGCCCCGAAATCAAGTTCTGCCAAGCAACCCCCAAACCGACCCGTGCGACGCGTCAATGCGCGCGAGGCGCAAAGGGTTGCATGGCCGCCGTGGCCGCGCCCGCCCGTGGATCGCCGGGCCGCACAGCGCTGGCGCGAGCCCGCATCCTGATGCATCCTTCGCCTGTGTAGCGAGCGGCGGGGTCTGCCCATGCGGCGCTGGTGGTGGGTCAATCACACGCCGATGGCGCGGCGGGAGATCGCCGGCGGCTATCTGTGGTCGCCGCGCACCGAGCGGGGCGGGGCGCGCAGCCCCTTCTACGACAACATGCGGCGGGCGGGGCCGGGCGACCTGATCGTCTCCTACACCGCCGGCCGCCTGCGGCATGTCGGCCGGGTGCTGGACTACGCCTTCGCCGCCATTGAACCTGAGGGCGAGCGGGAAGGCTGGTGGCTGCCGGTCCGCTGGACGCCGCTGGAGCCGTCGGTCAGCCCGCGCGAGGTGATCGCCGCCCTGGGGCCGCTGATGCCCGGCCGCTACGCGCCGATCGATCCGGCCACGGGGCTGGGCCGGCAGAAGGCCTACCTTACCGAGATCAGCCAGGCCGCCTTCGAGGTCGCTGTCGCCCCGGGCCGGTTCGACCGCGCGGTGCTGGAGCGCGACGAGGTCCAGACGCTGGAGCCGCCGCCGGCCGTGCGGGATCTGGACGCGGCGCTGGAACAGGCCATCGCCGCCGACCCTTCGCTGAGCGCCACCCAGAAACAGCAGCTGGTCATCGCAAGGCGCGGGCAGGGCGTCTTTCGCGACAACGTCCGGGCGCTGGAGCCGGCCTGCCGCGTCACCGGCGTGGCCAATCCCTGGCTGCTGATCGCCAGCCACATCAAGCCCTGGCGGGCCTGCGCCACGGCGGCGGAACGGCTGGACGGCGCCAACGGCCTGCTGCTGACGCCGGACGTCGACCTGCTGTTCGACCGCGGCTTCATCAGCTTCGAGACGGAGGGGGCGGTGCTGGTCTCGCCCCGGCTGGCGGCGGCGGACCTCGCCCGCCTGGGCCTGCGCGGCCTGACCGCCCGCACGGTTCGCCCGTTCGCGGGACGCCAGTCCCGGTACCTGGAATGGCACCGGCGGTGGGTGTTCCTGAGCTGAGGCCCTGCGTGCTTCGACACGCGCTCTTCGAGCGCTGCTCAGCATGACTATGGGGGATGGCCTCCCTTCCCGGTCATCCTGAGCAGCCGCGTAGCGGCGTGTCGAAGGACGCAAAGCGACAGCCGCCCGCCCAATAAAAAACGGGCCAGCGTCACCGCCGACCCGTTTCATCGAGTGGTCTCCCAGACGCCCTTAGAGCGGCTGCAGGTTTCCGGCGGCCATCTTGCCGCTGCGGCGATCCTGTTCGAGGTCGTAGCTGACCTTCTGGCCTTCGTTCAGGCTGCGCAGGCCGGCCCGTTCAACGGCCGAGATGTGCACGAAGACGTCGGCGCCGCCGTCGTCCGGCTGGACGAAGCCGTAGCCCTTGGTGGTGTTGAACCACTTCACAGTACCGGTAGCCATAGTCGTAGTGCCTTTCAGAGCAGAGCATTACCGCCAGGGTGGCGGGTTCAGAGAGACGAAATTTGCAGGGGGATTCAGGGCGATTCCGGGGCTCGATCCAGAAATAGAGACGACCAGTGAGAGCGCGTCCGAAAACTTGCAGATGACGACAATTCGAAACATGGCACATTCCCGCTAAACGGGAAAGCGGGGTTCTGCGGGGCAGGGTTACCGCCGTTTTCGCCTTGCGGAGCCCCGTTTCAGGCCTTCAGCGGCCGCTGCAGCAGCTCGACCAGATAGCCGTCGGGATCCTTCGCGAATCCGACCACCGCGCCGCCCAGCGAGGCGATCGGCGTCGGCTCTCGCACGATCTCCAGACCGTCGGCGCGGATGGCCGCCGCCGCCGCCGCCGGGTCGGGCACATAGAGGACGATCTTGATCGGATTGTCCCGATAGTTGCGCGCCGACCCGTCCGTCCAGTGCATCAGCACCAGCGCCGACCCCCGCCCCTCGAACCCGACGACGATCTCGTCCATGTAGTCGAGCTTGAAGGTGGTGATGACCTTCATGCCCAGCACCCGGGTGTAGAAGTCGGCCGAGCGGGCCAGGTCCGAAACGCCGATGCCGACAGCGCCGATGTAGGCGGTGGACGCGCGCTCGGCCGTGGCCGAGGGGGCGGGGGTGGTCGTCGTGGCGGTGGTCATGTGGCGCGCTCCCGTTTTCGAAAGTCTAGTATGGCACGGGGCGCTGCGCCAGAGGGGTTTGGCGGGGTGTTCGGGTCTTCCGGATGATGGTCCGCCCTGAAGCCCTTGTCAGTGTGCGCCGGCGCCTGGCTGCCGAAGCATCGCCCAGCCGTCGGTGACGCGATCCAGATCGTACTTCTCGCCGAACCAGTCGGCAAACGCGCGCGGGCTGAAGCCAAACCCGAAGTACCGCAGAACGTCCTCGTCGCTCGCCCCCGCCTCATTGCGTCAAGGCGTGCCGCTGGGGCTGGAATGACTGGTGATGGTCCGCCCTGAAGCCCTTGATGGAGTTACCGCTCCGTGAGGGACCTTGGTCAAGGACGGCCCTTGCAGGGCCGCCGCTCCGCGGCCGCCGGAGGCGGTCCTTGAGCAAGGTCCCTCACGGAGCAAACTCTCCGACAAGGCATCAGGGGGAGGGATGCTTGAGGCCCTGGTCGAGAGGTGCGTTCTGGGCCATCGTCAGCTCGTGGCGGGCAATGAAGAAATCGAAGGTACCGACTGGTCGGACGCTGAGCAGGATCTCATCGTCGCCGACTACTTCGCCATGCTCGAGGCCGAGTTGGCGGGTCAGCGGGTCAACAAGGCCGAGCGCAACCGGGCGCTTCAGGCGCTGACCGGCCGCAAAAGCGGTTCGATCGAATACAAGCATATGAACGTGTCGGCGGCGCTCACGAGGATCGGCCTGCCGACCATTGACGGTTACAAGCCGTATCAGAACATTCAGGACTCGTTGATCGACGCTATCGACCGCTATCTGACCAGTCGGCCGGCGCTGCTTCAGCCCCAAGCGCCGCCGCCGCTTATGGGGGTCGCGGAACGGTCGGTTCTCTTCACTGAACCTCCGCCTCTGCGTGGCGACAGACCGCCGCCTGAACGTCGCCGCATGGAAGCGCTGGTCCGCAAGTTCGACCCGGTCGAGCGCGACTTCCGAAACCGGGCGCTCGGCAAGGCCGGCGAGGCGCTGGTGGTGGAGTTCGAGGAGCGGCGGCTGCACGACGCCGGCCGCAAGGACCTGGCCCAGCAGGTGCGCTGGGTCGCCGACCTCGAGGGAGACGGCCACGGCTACGATATCGCCTCATTCGCGCCGTCCGGCGAGAAACGGCTGATCGAGGTCAAGACCACCAATGGGCCCCAGACGACGCCGTTCTTCCTGACGCGCAAAGAGGAGCGGGTATCGCGAGAGCGAAGGGAGTTTCGCCTCTATCGTCTCTACGACTTCGACACGGCGCCCAAGCTTTTCAAGCTGCGCCCCGCCGCTGGGCGACAGCGTGGTTCTGGAGACGGAGACGTGGCGGGCGGGGTTTGGGTGACTCCCAACCCGACGCCTCAGGCCGCCCCTACTCCGCCGCCTGAATGTCCTGCGCCTCGCCCGGGGGCGGCGCCTTGGACCCGGCGCCGGGCGCCAGGGTCCTGCTGGCGTAGAGGATCTCGATGCCCATCACCTGGCCGTCGAGTATGAAGTCGAGGAAGACGCCGGGCGAGACTTCCTCGCTCTCGTCGTAGGCGCCGTCCGCCAGCTTGATGTAGACGGCGTCGGCTTCAGGGTCGTAGCGCAGGGTCATGGTCGCGCCTTTCGTCGAAGCGCCAGCCGGGCGCCGCGATCCAATACTACCGTAAGCGCCGGCTCTCTGTTAGGGAGAGTTGATTTATCAAATCTCGCGTGGGTAGATTAAGGCCGTCGAGGTTCGGTCTTGGAAGTTCCCTTTCCATTTGAGTTCAACGTGCCGGGCGTGCCCGTATCGCTTCAGGCGAAGCGGGCGGAATCTCGCGAGCAGTGGAAGGCGCGCGTACGCACGGCAAGTTCCGTTGGTCTTCCCAAGCCCCACTTCGCCACAAGCGATCCGCTTGCCGTGACGATCTTCTATTTTCCGCCCGAGGCGATGCAGGGCGACGTAGACAACATCGTGAAGCCGATTCTGGATGCGCTGAGCCGGCATCTCTATTGTGATGACCGGCAGATCGAGCGGGTCGTGGTGCAGAAGTTCGAACCCCAGCGGCTGGTTGAATTCGTGGAGCCTAGCCGCGTATTGCAGGACGCGTTGGCGGCCGAACGGCCAATCGTGCATATTCGCGTCAGCAACGATCCTCTCGCGGAGCTGTCACTTGTCTAGCTCGCCTGAACGTGAAGCCTTTCTTCTGGAAGCGATCGAGCGCGCCTATCGCGAAGACGGGTACGAGGTGATCACCCATCCCGGCCCATCGCTCTTGCCGTCGATCTTTGGGGGCTTCCGTCCGGACGCCATCGCGCTGAAGGATGCCGAGAAGGTCGCGATTGAGGTGGTCTCGGGACGCAGCCCTTCGAGCAAGGCCCGGATCGATGCCTTGCAGACCCGCTTCGCCGATCAATCGGAGTGGCGTCTTCAACTGGTCCATACAGGGCCGCCCGGCGAACCCGTTCGTGAACTGCCGACGTTCGAAGGCAATGCCATCCGCAAGGGGCTGGCGGAAGTGCGCGCGCTTTCCGACGCTGGATTGCGTCGGCCGGCGCTCATCATGGGCTGGGCGCTGCTCGAAGCCCTCGGACGGTCATTGCCATCGGAGGCAAGCGGAGACCTCGCGCGGCCCCAAAGCCCGGCCCGCCTCGCCGAACGTTTGGCGCGAGAAGGCTTTCTGACGCCCGATGAGGCCGATGCGACCCGGGCGCTTATTCAGGCGCGCAATGCCATCGTCCACGGCGATGTCGACAAGGACGTCAGCGACAAGGATATGCTTTCGCTGATCAAGGTCCTGGAGAACCTCGCGGGCATGGCTCCGCTGGCAGCCTAGGGCGCGCTCATTGACCTTCTCCCGCCGGGAGAAGGGAGGCGGATCAATCCCCGTCCATCTTCAGCGCGGCGATGAACGCTTCCTGCGGGATCTCGACCTTGCCGAACTGGCGCATGCGCTTCTTGCCCGCCTTCTGCTTGTCCAGCAGCTTGCGCTTGCGGGAGGCGTCGCCGCCGTAGCACTTGGCCGTCACGTCCTTGCGCAGCGCGCGGACCGTCTCCCGGGCGATGATCCGGCCGCCGATGGCGGCCTGGATGGGGATGACGAACATGTGCTGCGGGATCAGGTCCTTCATCTTCTCGCACATGCCCCGGCCGCGGCTCTCGGCGCGGTCGCGGTGGACCAGCATGGAGAGGGCGTCCACCGGTTCGGCGTTGACCAGGATCGACATCTTCACCAGGTCGCCGACCCGGTAGTCCTCGACCTGGTAGTCGAAGGAGGCGTAGCCCTTGGAGATCGACTTCAGGCGGTCATAGAAGTCGAACACCACCTCGTTCAGCGGCAGGTCGTAGACCAGCATGGCGCGGTTGCCGACGTAGGAGAGCTCGCGCTGCACGCCACGGCGGTCCTGGCAGAGCTTGATGACCCCGCCCAGGTAGTCGTCGGGCGTGAAGATGGTCGCCTTGATCCACGGCTCCTCGATGCTCTCGATCTGCATCGGGTCGGGCATGTCGGCGGGATTGTGCAGGTCGATCTGTTCGCCGTCGCGCCTGTTGATCTTGTAGACCACCGACGGGGCGGTCGCGATCAGGTCGAGGTCGAACTCGCGGCTGAGGCGCTCCTGGATGATCTCCAGATGCAACAGGCCGAGGAACCCGCATCGGAAGCCGAAGCCCAGGGCGGCGCTGGATTCCATCTCGTAGGTGAAGCTGCCGTCGTTGAGGCGCAGGCGGCCGACGGCGGCGCGCAGGTCCTCGAAGTCGGCGGCGTCGACCGGGAACAGGCCGCAGAAGACCACCGGCTGCACGTCCATGAAGCCGGGCAGGGCGGTCTCGGTGCCCTTCTTCTCGTCGGTGATGGTGTCGCCGACGGCGGCGTCGGCCACTTCCTTGATCTGGGCGGTGATGAAGCCGACCTCGCCCGGGCCGAGGCTCTCGACCGGGGTGTTCTTGGGCTTGAAGACGCCGACGCGGTCAACGAGGTGCACCGAGCCGTGCTGCATCATCCTGATCTTCTGGCCGGCGCGCAGGGTGCCGTCGAAGACGCGGACCAGCACGACCACGCCCAGGTAGGCGTCGTACCAGGCGTCGACCAGCAGCGCCTTCAGCGGCGCGTCCGGGTCGCCCTTGGGGGCGGGCAGGCGGGTGACGATGGCCTCCAGCACGTCGTGGATGCCGATGCCGCTCTTGGCGCTGCACAGCACCGCGTCGGAGGCGTCCAGCCCGATCAGGTCCTCGATCTGGGCGCGGACCCGCTCGGGCTCGGCGGCGGGCAGGTCGATCTTGTTGAGGACCGGGACGATCTCGTGATTGTTGTCGATGGCCGAATAGACGTTGGCCAGGGTCTGGGCCTCGACGCCCTGGCTGGCGTCGACGACCAGGATCGAGCCCTCGCAGGCGGCGAGGCTGCGGCTGACCTCATAGGCGAAGTCGACGTGGCCCGGCGTGTCCATCAGGTTCAGGACATAGGTCTCGCCGTCGTCGGCCTTGATGGTGATGCCCCGTTCCTTCTCGATCTCCATGTTGTCGAGGACCTGCGCGGTCATCTCGCGCGCGGTCAGGCCGCCGGTCTCCTGGATCAGGCGGTCGGACAGGGTCGATTTGCCGTGGTCGATGTGGGCCACGATGCTGAAATTGCGGATCTTATCGAGCGGGGTCGTCATGCGCGCCCGTCTAGCACATTGGGCGGCCAAGGCGAGAGCCGCTCCGCCGCGCGAGACGCATTGGCGCTTCGCACTTGCGAAAAGCGCCGTTCTCCCTAGATACGGAGTGCACCTGTCGGGCCCTCCCGCCGGGCCTTCCACGCATCGATCAAGGGGATAGAGACGTGCGAGACATGCAAGGCCGCCTCGCGCGGCGACTGGCGGCTCTCGCCCTGGCCTCGATCATGCTGACCGCCTGCTCCAAGGCGAATGAGAAGCCGACCGGACCCCAGGCCAGCCAGACCGTGACCGTGCAGTCGGTCGGGGTGACCGACTTGCCCCGTCGGGTCACCGCCAGCGGCGACATTGTCGCCTGGAACGAGGTCGTGGTCGGCGCCGAGACCGGCGGCGTGACCGCTGTGCGGGTGCTGGTCGACGAAGGCGCCTGGGTCCGCCAGGGCCAGCCGATGCTGCAGATGAACGACGACCTGCTGCGCGCCCAGCTGCGCCAGCAGGAGGCCAATGTCGCCGCCGCCCGCGCCACGGTGGCGCAGGTCACCGCCGCCCTCTCCCGGGCCCGCGAGCTGAAGGACCGGGGCTACCTGTCCCAGGCCGGGCTCGACAACGCCGTGGCCAGCCAGGCCACCGCCGCCGCCCAGCTGTCCGCCGCCGAGGCGGGGCTGTCCGAGGTCCGCACGCGCCTCAGCCAGGCCACCGTCCGCGCGCCGGTCGCCGGCCTCGTGGCCTCGCGCAATGTGGTGCAGGGCCAGATCGTCGCGCCGGGAACCGAGCTGTTCCGCATCGTCCGCGACGGCCGGCTGGAGCTGAACGCCGAGGTGCCGGAGACCCAGCTGGCCCAGCTGCGCCCCGGCATGCCGGCCACCGTCGCCTCCGACCAGCTGGGCGAGGTTTCCGGCTCGGTTCGCATCATCACCTCGCAGGTCGACCGGCAGAGCCGCGTCGGCGTGGCCCGCATCGCCCTGTCCACCGCCGGCGGGTTCCGGCCGGGCATGTTCGCCCGCGGGGTCATCAATGTCGGCGACCAGCCGGCGGTCACCGTCCCCGCCGTGGCCGTGGTCTATCGTGACAACAAGTCGGGCGTCTTCGTGTTGGACGCCCAGAAGGTGGTGCGCTTCCGGCCGATCGTCATCGGATCCCGCATCAAGGACGCGATCGAGGTCGAAAGCGGCCTGAAGGTCGGCGAACAGATCGTGGCCAAGGGCGCCGGCTTCCTGGCCGACGGCGACCACGTCCGCGTCGTGGCGAAGTAGACCGCCATGCGCAACATCTCCGCCTGGTCGATCAGGAACCCCATCCCCGTCATCATGCTGTTCGTCATGCTGATGTTGTCCGGCATCGCCGGTTTCAACGCCATGCGGATCAACAACAACCCCGACATCGATTTCCCGCTGATCTACGTCAATGCGAGCCGCCCCGGCGCCGCGCCGACGGAGATGGAGACCCAGGTCACCCGGCTGATCGAGGACAAGATCGCCGGTATCAGCGGCGTGCGTCACATGCGCTCGACGGTGACCGACGGCGTCTCGGTGACGATCATCGAGTTCGAGCTGTCCACCGAGGTCGAGAAGGCCACCAACGACGTCCGCAACGCGATGAGCGGCCTGATGGGCAGCCTGCCGCAGGACATGCAGGAACCGATCGTCCAGCGTATCGACATCACCGGCGACCCGCTGATCACCTGGGTCGTGCGATCCGACACGATGACGCCGGAGCAGATGTCCTGGTTCGTCGACAATGAGGTCAGCCGGGCCCTGCTGGCCATACCGGGCGTCGGCGAGGTCAACCGGCTGGGCGGGGTGGATCGCGAGATCCGCATCGACCTGGACCCCGACCGCCTGGCCTCGTTCGGCGTCACTGCCGCTTCGGTCAGCCAGGCGCTGGTCAATGTGAACAACAACCTCCCCGGCGGCCGGGTGACGGTCAACGGCGCCGAGCGCTCGATCCGCACGCTCGGATCCGCCGGATCGGTGCAGGAACTGGCCGACATGCGCGTGCCGGTCGCCGGCGGCAGCGTCCGCCTGGGCGACCTGGGACGGATCCAGGACAACTGGACCGAACCGCGCGCCCGAGCCCGCTATGACGGCAAGGAGGTCATCACCTTCAACTTCCTGCGCTCGCGCGACGCCAGCGAAGTGAAGACCGCCGCACGGGTCCGCGACGAGATCGCCAGGATCGACGAGGCCCATCCGGAACTGTCGATCGAGCAGATCAACGCCACGGTCGAGTTCGCCGAGGAGAGCTACATCGCCTCGCTCGAAGCGGTGGGCCTGGGTGCCCTGCTGGCGGTGATCGTGGTCTGGCTGTTCCTGCGCGACTGGCGGGCGACGCTTATCGCGGCCGTGGCCATGCCGCTGTCGCTGATCCCGACCTTCGCGGTGCTTGAACCGCTGGGCCAGTCACTCAACATGATCACCCTGCTGGCGTTGTCATTGACCATCGGGATCCTGGTCGACGACGCTATCGTCGAAATCGAGAACATCGTTCGCCACATGCGGGGCGGAAAGGCGCCGTACCCGTCGGCCATCGAGGCCTCGGACGAGATCGGCCTGGCCGTCGTCGCCACGACCGCCACCATCGTCGCCGTTTTCGCGCCCGTCGGCTTCATGCCCGGCATCATCGGTCAGTTCTTCAAGGCCTTCGCCCTGGCCGCCTGTATCTCGGTCATGTTCTCGCTGATCGTGGCGCGGATGCTGACGCCGCTGATGGCCGCCTATCTGCTGAAGCACAAGCCGCATGAGGACAAGGATCCGGGCTGGATGACCAGCTACCTGCGCTGGCTGGGCTGGGCGCTGGCCAACCGCTGGAAGGTCTTCGGCATGGGCGTGGTGGTCTTCGTGCTGACCGCCATGATCACACCGCTGGTGCCGGTCGAGGTGCAGCCTTCGGTCGACATCGGCCGCGCGGCCTTCTCGGTCGAACTTCCGCCGGGCTCGACCCTTGAGCAGACCGACGACGTGGTCGCGCGGGTGACGCGTGACCTTCGCGCGCGACCGGAAGTGACCAACGTCTACGCCTCGATCGGCGGCAGCGACGTGAACACCGCGACGGTCACCGCCGAGATGGTCCACAAGAACAAGCGAGACATCACGCAGAAGCAGTTCGTGCGCGAGATGGTCGACTTCTTCGAGGCCGTGCCGGGCGCCCGTATCGGCGTGCCCTCGCAACTCGGCGGCGGACCAACGGACGGCAGCGTCTTCTCCTATTCGATCCAGAGCGACGACGGCGACAAGCTGATGGCCGCCGCCCGGGCGATCGAGCGCGAAATGCGCGGCGTCGAGGGCCTGGCCAATGTGGTGAACACCGCCGCCATCGCGCGTCCGGAGATCCTGGTCACGCCCAGGGCGGACGAGGCCGCGCGTCTCGGCGTTTCGGCGGGCGTTCTGTCCCAGGCGATCCGGGTCGCGACCATCGGCGACATCGACCAGCTTCTGCCCAAGTACAATCTCGGCGACCGTCAGGTGCCGATCCGGATCAAGCTGAGCGAAGAGGCCCGTCAGGAGCTCTCGGTGATCGAGAACCTGCGGGTGCCGACCGCAACGGGCGGCGCGGTGCCGCTCAGCGCGGTCGCCGATATCAGCTACGGCGCCGGACCTTCGCAGCTGAACCGGCTCGACCGCTCAAGGGTGGCGACGATCACCGCCGAACTGAACGGCATCACCAGCGGCGAGGCCACGATCGCGGTCAACCGCCTGCCGTCGGTCAAGAACCTGCCCGCGGGCGTCACACAGGGCATGACCGGCGACGCCGAGTTTCTGGTCGAGATGGTGGTCGGCTTCGCCGGTGCCTTCATCACCGGCCTGATCCTGATGTACGCCGTGCTGGCGCTTCTGTTCAAAAGCTTCACCCACCCGATCACCATCATGGCGGCCCTGCCACTTGCCATCGGCGGGGCGTTCGTGGGCCTGCTGATCATGGGCAGCACCTTCTCGATCTCTTCCCTGATCGGCATCCTGATGCTGATGGGCATCGCGGCGAAGAACTCGATCCTGCTGGTCGAGTACGCGCTGGAGGCCATCAAGGGCGGCATGACCCGAACCGAGGCGCTGCTGGACGCCGCCCACAAGCGGGCGCGGCCGATCCTGATGACCACCGTCGCCATGGGCGCGGGCATGGCGCCGGTCGCCGTCGGCCTGGGCGCCGACGTGGAGTTCCGCCAGCCGATGGCCGTGGCCGTGGTCGGCGGGCTCATTACCTCGACCCTGTTGTCGCTGCTCTACATCCCGGCGATCTTCACGATCATCGACGACATGCGGACCTGGGGTCACCGGAAGCTGGACCGTTTGTTCGCCAACCAGAAGGTGCTGAAGACGCCGGTCGTGCAGGGCTAAGCCGGCGAAGGCGGTCATGGTTAACCGCGCGGTAAGGTTCGCGCCGCAAACCGGTCCCAATGGAATGGGAGCCTGACCGCTTCCCGCTGACTCGGAGTCGTCCATGGACCGCCGCACCCTTATCCTCTCCGGAATGGCCGCCAGCCTCGGCGGCTGCGCCACCACCGGCAGCGCCGGCTATCAGGAGGCGGGCGGGCCGCCGTCGCGAACCTACAGCGCCGACGAAATCGTCAACGTGACCTCCGATTTTCTGGGCGTGACGGCGGAGGCCGCCGGCTCGGTGATCGAGAGAGTCTTCAAGGACAACGGCCAGCCCACCGGCTACATCGCCGGCGAGGAAGGCTCCGCCGCCATGACCATCGGCGCCCGCTATGGTCGCGGCCTGCTCTACATGAAGGAGCGCGAGACGATGGAGGTCTTCTGGCAGGGCCCGTCGATCGGCTTCGACGTCGGCGGCAACGCCAGCCGGGTCTTCACCCTCTGCTACAACCTGCATTATCCGGACATGGTCTTCCGCCGCTTCCCGGGCGTCGAGGGCTCGGCCTATGTGGTCGGCGGGGTCGGCGTGAACTACCAGCGCGCCGACGGCATCACCCTGGCCCCCATCCGCGCCGGCGTCGGCCTGCGCCTGGGCGCCAGCATCGGCTACCTCAGCTACAGCCGGCAGCGGAACATGATTCCGTTCTGAGCATGACGGCCGGGGACAGGAGGAAATCCCGTGTCCCCTGCGAAGGGCGGGGTCCATCTGGCAGACCAGAATTCCGGACTCAGCGCCAGACGCTCAGCCTGTATCCGTGGATCCCGGCCTTCGCCGGGAAGACGGGTCCAGGCTCCGCGCTCAGTGCTTGTCCGTCAGGCTGGCGAGCCAGTCCATCAGGGCCAGCAGCACGCCCGAGACCACGAAGGTCAGGTGGATGATGACCAGCCACAGCATCTTGGCCTGGTCGATGGTGGCGCCCTTGTCGCTGGCCTCAAGGAAGGCTTTGAGCAAGGCGATGGCCGAGATCGCGACGATCGAGGCCACCAGCTTCATCTTCAGGCCCGAGAAGTCGACCGTACCCATCCAGGACGGGCGGTCCTCGGTCTCCCCGATGTCGAGCTTGGACACGAAGTTCTCGTAGCCGGAGAAGATCACGATCAGCACGAGATTGCCGGCCAGCGACAGGTCGATCAGCGCCAGGGCCAGCAGGATGGCGTCTTCGGCGCTGGCGTCTCCGGCCATCAGGACCGGAATGACGTGGAACAGTTCCTGGAAGAAGATCACCACCAGCGCCGCCAGCGCAATGACCAGGCCGATGTACATCGGCGCCATCAGCCAGCGCGAGGCGAACAGGCCGCGCTCCAGGATCGACTCGAGTTTGGGCTTGATGCTCATGGGTCCTCCGACAGCGATCCCTCTAGTGGCCTGTCGCGATGACAGGAGCAAGACCGCCGCGCCATCCGAAGGCCAGACGCCGAACGACCGGGCAGGCTTCGAGGCGGCGGGCCAGAGCCTCGGCCTTGTGCTCGCCGGCGTCCTCGATCTCCAGCCGGATGGACAGGCCGTCGCCGACTGGCTCGGCCTCGATGCGGCGCAGACGGGCCTGCAGGAAGGTCACGACGCCCAGCACCCTGACCAGGGCGTCGGGCTCGTTGGCCGCCCGGACGAGGAACAGCCGCCGTTTCTGATCGTCGTCGCTCATGACCGTCCCCACTGGTGCTCGACACGGCTGGACAGCACGCCCGGCAGGTCGGCGAGGCGGTGGCAAAGGCGCACCGCGCCCGCCTCGTCGAGGCGCTGCAGGCGCAGCACGCCCTCGACCAGGGCGCCGACGGCCCTGATCTGCAGGTTGCAGACCTCCGCGCCGGAGGCCGTCAGGCCGTCACGGACGGCGTCCAGGGCTGTGGAGAGGTCGTGGGCCGAGAACCGCAGCACGTGGCGGGCCTCGGGATCGGGAAGGTCTATGACTGAACCGGGGAGTGGCATGGTGTTGGTCCTTGTTCGTGAGAGGGACCGACCGACCGCACAGCAAAAACCCCGCGCCGTTTCCGGAGCGGGGCTTTCGAAGATCTTGCGATCAATCGGCGGTCGTTAAGACGCGCGCCTGCGCTCCGGTCCGGGGGGATCGGTCATAATCATCATGGTTTTGCACATGACGCAGGCGGCGACGCTCACGCCCGAGGGCGCGGCGGTCATGTCAGCGATGTCGAAACGCGAAAGCATTCCGGCGAGGCTCCATTGTGCGGGGCGAGGGATAGGCGAATGGGAGCGGGGTGGCAAGCGCCCGAGCTCATGCTCTCCCCGTGGGAGAGCTGTCGCCGCGGAGCGGTGACTGAGAGGGAAGCCCGGCGCAATGACGTCTGGCCGCAGATATTCCCTCTCCGACCCGGCTCCGCCGGGCCACCTCTCCCACGGGGAGAGGATGGCTAGCGTTGCTCCAGCAAGTCCCACTTGTTCCCGTACAGGTCCTCGAACACCACAACGGACCCGTAGGCCTCACGGCGGGGTTCCTCCAGGAACCGCACCCCGGCCGCCTTCATCCGCGCGTGGTCGGCGTCGAAGGCGTCGGTGTGCAGGAAGAAGCCGACCCGCCCGCCGGTCTGGTCGCCGATGCGGGCTTCCTGCTCCGGCGTGGTCGCCCTGGCCAGCAGCAGCAGAGGGCCGCCGCCCGAGGGGGCGACGGTGACCCAGCGCTTGGACCCCTGGTCGGCATCCTCGACCAGGGTGAAGCCGGCGGCGTCCACATACCAGGCGATGGCCTCGTCGTAGTCGCGGACGACCAGGGTGACGAGGCCGATCCGGGTCGTCATCCGCGCAGGGTTCCGCCCGCCTTGGCGGCCGCCGCCACGATCTGCGCCGACAGGGCCTCGATCTCGGCCTCGGTCAGGGTCTTCTCGCGCGGCTGTACCGTGACCTCGACGGCGACGGACTTCTGACCGTCCGGCACGCCCTGGCCCTTGTAGACGTCGAACACCCGGGCGCCGGCGATCAGCGCCCTGTCGGCGCCGACCACGGCCTTGACCAGGTCCCCGGCCGCCTTGCCCTCGTCGAGCAGGAAGGCGAAGTCGCGGCTCAGCGGCATCAGCGGCGAGAGCGACAGCGCCCCCTTGGTCCGGGTGGCCTTTTTCTTGGGTTCGGGGATAGCCTCGACCCAGATCTCGAAGCCGTAGACCGGACCATCGACATCCATGGCCTTGAGCACCGCCGGATGCAGCTCGCCGAACTCGGCGATCACCGCCTTGGGGCCCAGCTGCAGCCGCGCGGAACGGCCCGGGTGCCACCAGGACGCCGCCGCTCCCTGCGCCGTCTGCAGGGAGGCGACGGGCGCGCCCATCTCCTCCAGCAGGGCCAGCAGGTCGGCCTTGACCGTGAACAGGTCGTCGGGCGGCCGCCTGTCCCAGCCGCGCGGGGCGTGCGGCGCCAGGATGGCGGCCACGGCCAGCCGCTGGTCCTGCGGCTCGTCGCCCGAGAACACGGGACCGACCTCGAACAGGGCCGTGTCGGGGAAGCCGCGCCGCGCGTTGCGGCCGGCCGCCTCGATCAGGTTCGGCAGGATCGAGGGCCGCATGGTGTCGATCTCGGCCGACATCGGGTTGGCCAGCACCAGGGCCTCGGCGCCGCCGCCGAACAGCTTCGCCACGGCATTGCCGGTGAAGGACCAGGTCAGCGCCTCGCTGTATCCGGCCGCCGCCAGCGCCCTGCGGGCGAGACGGGCGCGGTTCTGGCGGGCGGTCAGCACACCGCCGGCCTGCCGCGGCGTCTCGGGCAGCGGCGTGGCGGGCAGGGCGTCGTAGCCGGCGATGCGGGCCACTTCCTCGACCAGATCAGCCTTGCCCTCGACGTCGCGACGCCAGGTCGGCGGGGTGACGCTGAGCGTCGCGTGGGCCTTGTCGATGGCGAAGCCCAGCTTGGCCAGGATATCGATGACCCCGTCGCGCGGGATGCTCAGGCCGGCGAGGTGGTGGACGTAGGCCGGGTCGAAGGCGATCGGCTCGGGGGCGGGCAGGGGCTCGCCGGCGACGACGATATCGGACGGCTCGCCGCCGCAAAGCTCGAGGATCAGGGCCGTGGCCAGTTCCAGACCCGGGACCACGAAATGCGTATCCACACCGCGGGCGAACCGGTACTGCGCGTCGGAGGTGATGCCGGTCGCGCGCCCAGTCTGGGCAGTACGGATCGGGTCGAACCAGGCGCTTTCGACGAAGACATCGGTGGTTTCCTCCGAGCAGCCGGTGCTCTCGCCGCCCATGACGCCGCCCAGCCCGACGGGCCGTTCACCGTCCGCGTCGGAGATGACGCTCATCTCCGGCGTGAGCTCATAGGTCTTGCCGTCCAGCGCGATCAGGTGCTCGTCGCCGTTGACCCCGTGACGGCCCAGCCGGGCCTCGAGCGTCGTCCCGACCAGCTTGGCCAGGTCGTAGACGTGCAGCGGCCGGGCGCGGTCGTAGCTGATCAGGTTGGTCACATCGACCAGGGCGTTGATCGGGCGCAGGCCGACGGCCTTGAGCCGGGCCTGGAGCCAGTCGGGGCTGGGGCCGTTCTTCACGCCGCGGATGACCCGCCCGGAGAAGACCTGGCAGGCGTCGCCGTCGACCTTGACGCTGATCGGGCAGGGGAAGGTTCCGGGGACCGGCTTGACCGCCGGAGTCTTCAGCCGGCCGACGCCGGCGGCGGACAGGTCGCGGGCGATGCCGGCGACGCCCAGCCAGTCGGGCCGGTTGGGCGTGACCTCGAAGTCGATCACCGCCTCCTGGGCCAGGGCCACGGCGGCGGGCGTCCCGACGGCGAGGTCGTCGGGCAGCTCCAGGATGCCGTCGGACTCCTCGGCGGTCTCCATCTCGGCGGCCGAGCAGAGCATGCCGTTGGAGACCACGCCCCGCACCGGTTTCTCGACCAGGGTGACGCCGAGGCCCGGCACAAAGGCGCCGATCGGAGCGTAGATGGTGGTCAGCCCGGCGCGGGCGTTGGGCGCGCCGCAGACGATCTCCTTGCGCCCGTCGACGGTGTCGACCTGACAGACGCGCAGGCGGTCGGCGTTGGGGTGCTGAACCGCCTCGACGATCCTGGCCACCGTGAACGGCGCCAGCTTCGTCGCCGGATCGGTGACGTGCTCGACCTCGAGGCCGGCCATGGTCATGGCGTCCACGACCTGGGCGACGCTGCAGCCGGTGTCCAGGTGGTCCTTCAGCCAGGAAAGCGTGAACTTCATCCGCGGGTTTCCAGCGCCAGGATCTGATGAAGGAAGGTTTCGGGTCCGGTGAAGCCGACGGCGAAGAACATGCAGCCGATGAACTTGCAATCCTTGAACGGCAGGGCGCCGATCATCCGGTTCGGCGCCGCCGAGCGGATGACCATCGTGCGGATGTCGCCGGAGGCGTATCCGAAGTCGGTGGAATCGAACTCGCACCCGGCCACGGCGGCCATGACCGCCGGCCCGTCCAGGCGGCAGTTGATGAAGGTGCGGCCCTCGACCATGGCCGAGCCGGCGCGCAGGCTTTCGCGGAACAGGTCGAACAGCACGACCTCGTTCTTTTCGAAGACCCTGGCGTTGAGATCGGTGGGCCGGGTCAGGCCGGTCTGGCCCTGTTGTATGGTGGTCATCAGCTCAGTCCCGTGGCGGGGTTGGGGGCGGCGAACGGGCTGAAGCCGTAGTGGCCCAGCCAGCGCGTGTCGCTTTCGAACATGTCGCGCAGGTCCGGCATGCCGTACTTCAGCATCCCCAGACGGTCGATGCCGAGGCCGAAGGCGAAGCCCTGGTAGACGTCCGGATCGATGCCGCAGTGACGCAGCACGTTGGGATGGACCATCCCGCAGCCGAGGATCTCCAGCCAGTCGCTGCCCGTGCCGATGCGGATCTCGCCGCCGGAGCGGTCGCAGCCGACGTCCATCTCGGCGCTGGGCTCGGTGAACGGGAAGTGGTGCGGGCGGAAGCGGGTCACCACCTCCGGCGTCTCGAAGAACCGCGCGATGAAGGTCTCCAGCGTCCACTTCAGGTGGCCCATGTGGATGCCCTTGTCGATGACCAGGCCTTCCATCTGGTGGAACATCGGCGTGTGGGTCGCGTCGCTGTCGCAGCGATAGGTGCGGCCGGGCACGACGATGCGGATCGGCGGCTCCATGCCGGTGGCGATCCACGGCGCCGGGGGCGGGGTGTTGGTCTTCTTCATCGACCGCACCTGCACCGGGCTGGTATGGGTGCGCAGCAGCTTGCGGACGCCGTCGGGCCCTTCGTTGAAGAAGAAGGTGTCGTGCATCTCCCGCGCCGGGTGCTTCTCGGGGAAGTTCAGGGCGGTGAAGTTGTTGAAGTCGGTCTCGATGTCCGGCCCTTCGGCGCCGGAGAAGCCCATCTCCGCGAAGATGGCGATCATCTCGTCCTGCACCTGCATGGTCGGATGCACCGAGCCCTTGCGGCGGGCCGGGGCGGGCAGGGTGAGGTCGAGCGTCTCGGCCGCGAGGCGGGCGTCGAGCTCGGCGGCCTCCAGCGACGCCTTGCGCCCGGCGATGGCGGTCTGCACGCGGTCGCGCAGGCCGTTGATGGCCGGGCCTGCCGCCTTGCGCTCGTCGGGGCTCATGGAGCCCAGGGTCTTGAGCAGGCCGGAGATGGAGCCGGACTTGCCGAGCGCGGCGACGCGGATGGCCTCCAGCGCGGCGACGTCCGCGGCGGCGGCGACCTGGGCCGACAGCTCGGCTTCGAGGGTGTTGAGATCGGTCATGACGGTGTCCGTCTAGAGCATTCGGAGAGGCGGTGGAACCGGTCGCTGTGAGGCCTTGCGTGGTTCGACACGGCCCTTCGGGCCTGCTCACCATGACGTGGGAGCGTAGCACTCCAACGACGTCATCCTGAGCAGCGGCGAAGCCGCGTGTCGAAGGACGCACGCAAGCAAAAAGCCCCCCGGTTCACACCGGAGGGCTTCTTGAAGATCATCGGGGCGAACCCCAACCATCAAGCCAGCGCGGCACGAACCTTGTCGGCGATGGCCTTGAACGCGGTCGGATCCTGACCGGCGATGTCGGCGAGGACCTTGCGGTCGATCTCGATGCCCGACAGATCAAGGCCGTGGATAAACTGCGAGTAGGTGAAGCCTTCCAGACGCGCGGCGGCGTTGATGCGCTGGATCCACAGGCTGCGGAAGCTGCGCTTGCGGACCTTGCGGTCGCGGTAGGCGTACTGGCCGGCCTTGTCGACAGCGGCCTTGGCCGTGCGGATGGTGTTCTTGCGGCGGCCATAGAAACCCTTGGCCTGTTCAAGAACCTTCTTGTGTTTGGCGTGGGCGGTGACGCCCCGTTTGACGCGAGCCATTTCTCAGCGCTCCTTCTTACAGGCCGTAGGGCAGGTAGGACTTGATCGTCTTCGTGTCCGAAGCGCTCATGACCTTCGTGCCGCGCTGCTGGCGGATGTACTTGCCGTTGTGGCTGATCAGGCGGTGGCGCTTGCCGGCCACGCCGGCCTTCAGCTTGCCGGTCGCCGTGATCTTGAAGCGCTTTTTGGCGCCAGACTTGGTCTTCAGTTTGGGCATTTTGCTCAGGGCCGAAACCCTGTCCTCTGGAGATACGCATAAGAACCGCCAAGGCATGCCATTTGGCCCGGCGGTTCAGGAAGGCGGGGCTATTACGCCAAAGGGGCCGGTCTGGCAAGGCTCAGGGGCGCAACAGGCGAACCGGAACAGGGTCGCCGAACCGGATCATCTCCAGCCCGCCGGCGAAGAAGCGCAGCCGCACGCCCCCCACGCCGTCGATGGCGAACAGACCCTTGTCATCGAGCGGCGTCAGTCGCCGTTCGGGCCTTCCGGCGCGGGTGAACCACAGGGATCCCTCCCGAAGCGTCACGGTCGCTTCGCCATAGCGCCCGGCCAGAGGCTCAAGCGTCGCGGCCGACAGGATCGCCGGCGCCAGGCGCGCGGCCACCTCGGCGGATACCCAGGCGTACTCGGCCTTCTCGACCGGCGAGCGCTGCGGATCCGCCGCCAGTTTCGCCAGCGCCCGCTGCTGGGCCACGTCCAGGGCGCCGGCCGGCGCGGTTTCGTTGTCCGGCCGGACGCCGACGGCCTCCCAGTTGCCGTCGCTGACAGGATGCACGGGCCGTCCCGCCGAGATGCTGAGCATGAAGCCCGGCGTGATCGGAACCAGATCGTTGTTGTTGGCCGCGCCCGCGGTTGTCTGACCGATCAGCTCGCCGAGCTTGAACTGCTGCACATGGTAGGCGAACTCCTCGGCCGCAGACCCGCTGCCCCTGTCGGTCAGCACATAGAGCGGCCGGTCGATCAGCCGTGGCCCGGGCAGATAGGTCAGCGCCCGCGACTGGACCGGCGTCTCCGACCCCCGCAGGAAGGTCAGCAGAAGCGCCTCGCCCTTCGTGAAGTAGCTGGTCAGGTACTGGACGGCCGCGCCGCTGCCCCCGCCGTTGCCGCGCAGGTCGATGATGATGGCGTCACCGCCCGCAAGGAAACGCATCGCGTCCGCGTAGGCCTGGCCTGAGACGTCATCGACCCAGTGAAACTGGCCGATCTTCAGATAGCGGATGTTGCCGCCGAGGATCTTCATCTCGGTCAGGCCATGATTATCTCGTTGAGCGCGTTCAGCGAACAGCGCGTCTATAGCGGCCCCGTCCTGGCCGGCCGGCGCGAGGCTGGCGGCGTACTGGGCCGGATCGACCACCAGGTACATATGTTTGTCGCCGCTGGCGGCGGACAGGTCGGCGCTGACCGCTTCGACGAAGGCCGCGGGGCTGGCGAGATCGTAGCGCCCGGCCTTCTGGCCGGCGTTCAGCCGGTCAATGATCGCCTTTCGCCGCTCCGGGAACACATAGAGTTCGCGAACCTTCGCCCGGATGGCGTCGAGCGCGGCGGTCCGCTCGGCGGGGGAAAGGCTCGTCAGGGCCGCGGCGGCCGGGCCGGGCTGCGGTTGCCACGCGAGCAGGGGCGTGGCGGCGGCGCTGACGGCCAGGGCGGCCAGGGCGGCGATGAGGTGGCGTCCGGGTTTCATGGCGTTTTCCATTCAAAGCAGATCCTTGGCGCGGGCGCTGAGCGGCCGGCGGTCGAGCGCCAGGGTCAGGGCGGCGAGTTCGCCGAGCAGCGCGGGGGCGTCTTCGGCCAGGACGCGCGCTGTCGCGGCGTTGACGGCGTCCCACAGCGGTCGAAGCGTCGCGGCCATGGTCGCGCCGTCGGGGGTGAGCGTCAGGACGTGGCGACGACCGTCCGCCGGATCAGGCCGGGTTTCGATCAGGCCTTCCGCCTGCAGGGCCGAACGCACCTGGCTGACCGCCGCGTGGGTCACTCCGAGGCGCCGGGCCAGGTCGCCGACGGTCGCCGGCCCGTTGTCGCACAGGTCGGAGAACACGGCGTACCAACGCGGCTCGAACCGCACGCCGGCCTCGCGGTAAAGATTGAGGATGTCGCGATCGAGCTGGTCCAGCAGCCTGCGCAGCCGCGAGCCGAAGCCCTTGGTCGAGAGATCCACGGTCCTGTTCATGAAGATCAGTAAGCACTAACGGAAATTGCCGTTCAAGGGCTCGCGGATTAAATCGCTGTCACCTCCGGATGGCTTCGGTCGCCCGTCAGGCGCTCCGCCGCATCGCCTTGCTGACCCGCCAGGCCATGAACAGGGCCGGGATGCATAGCCCGGCGGCCACCGCGAACGGTGCGCCGGGACCGAAGTTCATGAACAGCGGCGCGGCCATCAGCGGGCCGATGATCCGCGCCAGGGCGCCGGCGGCGGAGTTGAGGCCCATCATCTCGCCCTGCCGCTCGGGCGAGGCGGCCTTGGAGATGATGGCGGCGATGTTGGGGAAGGCCAGCGACTGGCCCAGCGCCACGGTGATCATGCCGACGATGGCCAGCTGCCAGGTGGGCACGAACGGCTGCAGCGCAAAGCCCGCGAAGATCAGCGACAGGCCGATCATCAAGGTCGTGGTCTCGCCGATGCGACGGGCCAGAAAGCCGGTGAGGAAGCCCTGGGCGCTCGCCGCGGTGATGGCGATGGCGAAGAAGCAGAAGCCGATCTCGCGGGGGCCCCAGCCGAACTTCGCCTCGGCCCAGAGGCCGAAGGTCGCCTCCATGCCGGCGAACCCGGCCATGGAGATCAGGGTCACGGTCAGCACCCGCCAGATGATCGGATGGGCCAGGGCGTCGTTCAACCCGGCCAGCCGCGCCCGGCGTGGAGCGTCCTTGTGGCCGTGCCGGGTCTCGCGCACGAACAGGGTGATGCCGATGCCCGCCGCCAGGGCCAGGGTGGCGGCGAAGAACAGCGGCGGCCGGAAGCCGGCGACGCCCTGGTCCGCATGGGCCAGCAGGCCGCCGATCGTCGGGCCGGTCATGAAGCCGAGTGAAAAGGCCGCGCCCATCAGGCCCAGCCGCCCGGCGCGGCGGTCAGGCGGGGTGACGTCGGCGATATAGCCCTGGATGGTCGAGATGTTGCCGGTCAGCACCCCGCCGGCCAGCCGGATCAGGCAGGCGACCCAAAGGTTGGGGGCGAAGGCCAGCAGCACATAGGTCAGGGCGTTGCCGAAGATGGTGATCATCAGCACCGGCCGCCGGCCGATGCGGTCCGACAGCCGGCCCCAGATCGGCTCGGCGAAGAAGTTCCCCACCGAGTAGGCCGCGAACAGCACGAACACCTGCCAGTCGGGCGCGCCGAACGACTTGGCGTAGAAGGGCAGCAGCGGAATGATCACGCCGAAGCCGGCGATGTTGATGAACACCACCGACAGCAGGACGTAGAGCGCCTTGCTGTCCCCCTTGTCCGGCGCGGCGGGGGCGGTCACGGGGGGCTGATCTGACGCGGACATGAGGGGAGGGGGTCTACGCCCGTCGACCGGCGGTGGCAAATCGGGCGGGTGGCGGGGAGCCCACGAACACGGGGACACACACTCGGCTGTCGAACAGCAACTAATCGAATATCGATAGTGAGTGTGTTTCCCCTGTTTCTCGTTTCAAACGTGTGCGTCTCAGTTTCTGATGGCGATTGTGTCTATGGCGCGCTGAGTGCGGATACAAAAACGTCGGCGATCCGGCGGAATGCTGTGGGCGATTGCTCTGTGCGCGCCAGCGTGCGTGCGCCTTCCAGAGCGGCCAGCAAGGCGCCGGCGATCGCGTCGGCGCGCGTCGTGTCAATGCCGCCAGCCTGCAATGCGCCGGCAATTGCGCGTGTCCACGCAGAAAAGATAAGGCCAAGTCTCGGAGTCCAGACACCATCGCCCGGCGCCAGTTCGTTGGCGAAGTTCTGCGCCATACATCCGAGCGTCCAGCCGGAGCGCTCCATCTCCATCGCGAAGGCCTCGCAGAGCGACCGGACGAACGCCGCGGGATCGCCGTCGGTGCGGGAGGCGATGTATGCGATCAAAGCGTCGCCGCGAGCGGCATAGGTGGCCAGGGCTTCTTCCGCCATCTGCGCCTTGCCGCCAGGAAAGTGGTGATAGAACGACCCCTTGGGCGCGGCGCTCTCTTCCAGAATCTGGCTCAAACCCGTTGCGGCATAGCCTTGTCCGCGAAACAGACGCTCCGCCGTTTCCAAAGCTTTTTCGCGGGCGTCGGTGGTGCGGGCCATGGCGATTTCACGATTCCAGATCAGATCGTTGACAAACTATGGCGATCACCATATTATGGCAATTGCCATAGAAGGGGTCGCTGATGCAAGCGCTCATATTCCTTAAGCCGGGCCAAGTGGAATGGCGCGACGCTGACGATCCGGTGTTGCTTGATCCCGCCGACGCCATCGTGCGCCCGATCGCGGCGACAACCTGTGATCTCGATCGGTTGATCCTGCAGGGACGCGCGCCCTTCCAGGGCCCGTTCGCACTCGGGCATGAGTGCATTGCTGAGGTCCTCGCAGTCGGGCCTGCGGTTCGCAGCGTGCGTGTCGGCGATGTCGCGGTCGTCAACTGGCACATCTCGTGTGGAACATGTCATCGCTGTACAAGCCGGCGCCCCAATGCCTGCAGCACACATCAGACTGGCGCGATGTATGGGCTGCCGGGCCTCGGCGACTGGGGCGGCACATTCTCCGAAACGCTGCGTGTCATCGCGGCCGATACGGCGCTCACCAAGCTGCCGTCTGGCCTTGATCCTGTACTGGTGGCGAGCGCAGCCGACAATTTGCCGTTTGGCTATGAATTCACCGTGCCGCATCTGACAGCGCAGCCCGGCGCGGACGTGTTGATTATGGGCGGATGCGGCTCGATCGCGCTTTACGCGGCAATGTTCGCCACGGCGGCCGGCGCTGGACGGGTTGACTATTACGACACTGATCGCGCCCGCTTGGAGATCGCCAGCAAGCTCGGTGCTCATTCGATTGAAGCACCGCCACCAAAGCGCGCGGGTTCTTATCCAATCGTCGTCGACGCCAGCGCCGATGAAGCGGGGCTGTTGTGCGCATTGCGCTCCGTCGAGCCAGAGGGCGTCGTCTCTTCCGTTGGAGGGCATTTCCGAGACGTTCCGTTGCCCCTGTTCGAAATGTATCGCCAGGGCGTGCGGTTCTACACCGGACGCGGGCGCGGCGGGCCAAACGTGGCGACGGTGCTCGACTGGGTCGCAAGCGGTCGCGTTGATCCCCGGCCCGTCATCAGCGAAGTCGCGCCGATGGAAGATGCAGTCCGCGTCCTCGCCGATCCCTCCTTGAAACCCGTTCTCACCCGCGCCGCTCTTGGCGCAGCTCTGCTCTGAAGGGGGCTCCCATGCCTGCGTTTTCCATCGCCAACATCGTCCTTGGCCTGTCGGGCCTCTTGTCCCTGCTCATCGCTGCACGGGCTTTGATTTCACCAGCAGCATTTGGCGCGGCGATCGGTTACGGCTTGCCGGGCCCGGAAGCGCTGAACGAAATCCGCGCTCAGTATGGTGGGTTCTTCCTGGCTGTCGCGATCGTGTGCGGCCTGGCGATCTCTGGCGCCATCGCAAAGCAATCCGGGCTGATTGTGCTAATCGTGACCTTTGGCGGCATCCTCACTGGGCGCCTGATCGGGCTTGCCGTTGACGGCGGGATATCCGGCTACGGGCCGACGATCCGCGCGCTCTTTGTCGTCGACACGATTGGCCTTGTTGCGGCGGTCTGGGCGTTGGCAAGTCTCTCGCAAGCACGTCCTGTATGAGGGCCGCATAAAGTCGCGGACGCTCATGCCCTGTCGGCAGTCGATTTGCGCCCTACCAAAAAAGCCTTCGTCCCGCCGTGCGCTGACAGCAAAACGCCCCGGCCTTCCGGTCCGGGGCGTCTTGTCTTTGCGGATGACCGGGCCTAGCGCGGGGCCAGGATCATGATCATCTGGCGGCCTTCCATGCGGGGCTCGTACTCGACCTTGGCGATCTCGTCGAAGTCCGCCTTGACCTTGAGCAGCAGCTTCATGCCGAGCTCGGGGTGGGCCATTTCACGACCGCGGAAGCGCAGGGTGACCTTCACCTTGTCGCCCTCGTCAAAGAAGCGATGCATGGCCTTGGCCTTCACATCGTAGTCGTGGGTGTCGATGTTGGGCCGGAGCTTGATTTCCTTGAGCTCGACGACCTTCTGCCGCTTGCGCGCCTCGTTCTTCTTCTTCTGCTCCCGGAACTTGCACTTGCCGTAGTCCAGGATCTTGCAGACGGGCGGATTGGCGTTGGGGACACTCTCGACGAGGTCGAGTCCGACCTCTTCAGCCGCCTCAAGGGCCGCACTGATGG